>JACMIU010000360.1 GCA_014380985.1 Armatimonadota bacterium
GACCTGGCTGGTGGGGGCACACCCAACCGGGACGATGTCGGACTTGCGCTGACCCTGCGCGCCCAGTCGGCGGTGGCAGCATGAGCGTTCCCCTGCGTAGCACCCTGTTTGATACCGGCGCGGACGGCGACGATGACGACGTTCCCTACGATCCGCCGTTTTGGGGCGCGGCGTATGTGACCGTGATTATGTCCCTACGCGGCTTAGTCGCCAATAAACTGCGGGCGGCACTGACCATGCTCGGCGTCGTTATCGGCGTCGCGGCGGTGATTGTCGCAATCGCCATCGGACAAGGCTCGAAAGCGGCGGTACAGGCGAGTTTGCAACGATTAGGCACGAACGTGCTGACGGTTCGACCGGGAAGCCAGCGGCGCGGGAATATCTCGTTCGGATTCGGGTCGCGCTCGACGCTGAAAACGGCGGACGCCGAAGCGGTGCTGAAAGGCGCACCCTCCGTTGGCAAGGTGTCGCCGGAAGTCAACGGCAACCGGCAAATCAAATACGGCAACAAAAACACCAGCGTTTCGGTCAATGGCAACGGCGAATACTACCCGGTAATCTCGAACCATCCGGTGCAGTCGGGGCGATACTTTACCGCGAGCGAGATTCGTAGCCTCGCCCGCGTTGCGGTACTCGGCAGTTCGACTGCGAAGGAGTTGTTTGATCGCGCTTCGCCCTTGAACAAAACGATTCGTGTCGGCGACAACAATTTCGTGGTTATCGGGGTGCTGAAAGAAAAAGGCGGGCAAGGCTTCCGCAACCCCGACGACGGCGTGTATGTGCCGTACACGACTGGGCTACGGCGTGTGTTCGGGCAACAAAATATCGGTAGCATTTCGGTGCAAGCGCGGTCGTTCACCCTGATGCGTAAGGCACAATCTGAGGTCGAGGAGATTGTCCGCCGCCAGCACAAACTGACCGGCGATGCGGCATCGGATTTCATCATCTTCAATCAGGCGGATTTGTCGGAAGCGCAGAACGCACAGCAGGACACGTTCGGCTCCTTGATCACCTACCTTGCTGTGGTGTCATTAGTGGTCGGCGGCATCGGGATTATGAATATCATGCTGGTTTCGGTCACGGAGCGCACCCGCGAAATCGGCGTCCGCAAAGCCATCGGGGCGCGGAAGGCGGACGTGCTGGGGCAGTTTTTGTGCGAGTCGCTGTTTCTGTCGCTGGTCGGCGGTGCGCTTGGAGTTCTTGTCGGTGTGGTCGGTTCGGGCGCGATTGGCAAGGCGAACGGCTGGCTGGTGGTCGTTTCGCCGACCTCGATAATTCTGGCGTTCGGCGTGTCGGCGTTTGTCGGCATCTTCTTCGGCTTCTACCCCGCGCTCAAGGCGGCGAACCTGCGTCCGATAGAGGCATTGCGGTACGAATAAAACGGCGCGAACGGTGTGCCGAAAAAACGTTTGATAAAGGAAAAACAATGAAAACAATTCGATTCGGTTTGCTCACGGCTATAGCGGCATTAGTTGCCCTCGCGCCCACGTTCGCTTACGCGCAGGGCGGCGGTGGCGGCTTCACCATGACCCCCGAAATGCGGGCGAATATGGACAAAATGCGTAAGTTCCGCGACGAAAACAAGCAGGTTTTCGCGCTCGGTCAAACACTTCGGGCAATGGAGGACATGGACAAAAGCGCGAAAACCAAGTTCACGCCCGCGCAAGCGAAAACCATTCTGACCGTTGTCAACAAGTGGAAAGCCAAACCGTCCATCACCAACGAGCAGGCGACGCAAATCAACAAAGACCTGACGCGCCCGCTGACAATTCCGCAAATCAAGGCACTCGCGGCGGCGTCTAATCGGCGTGGCGGTGGTGGTCAAGGCGGTGGCGGCGGACGCCCCGGTGGCGGTGGCGGGCAGGGGGGCGGCGGTGGTCGTC
>JACMIU010000361.1 GCA_014380985.1 Armatimonadota bacterium
GCCGATTCCGCGAAGCCGAGGGTTCCGTTTTGCAGATCGGCTTCGCTCACAAAGCGCGGGGGAAGTGGCTTGCCTTCGGTCACGTCGCCGCGATACACCATGCGGGCAAGCGCAGGATACAAGCCGATTTGCGTCGGCGAATCCACCACCCACGGACCATGATTTTGTAGCGTATCCAAAAACTTGTCGGCGTCGTTCGCAAATTCATACGACGCGTCCCAGCCTTGCAAGCCCATGCCATACACGGCGACAATCGCCGCGCCTTCCGCGACCCATTCGTTCGGCACAAGGCTTGTCCATTCGCTAATGCCGAACGGTTTGCCGCGCACCTGTTGCATCCCCGTTGAGAGCAAGCCGGAACCGGGTTCGTCTACCATTGCATGATTGTTGTTCTTGCCGACGCCGACGCGGTTATCCTGACCGCCGTGGTAGTTGTGCCGGTCTACATAGCCGACATTCGCGTCCGAAAGCAGGTTGTAATAGTGCGGAACGCCTTCGCCTGCCGCCCAGCATGACCCGATCAGCGTTCCCTTGTAGCCGGTTTTACGAATCGCCTCGGCGAAGCGCGTGTAGAACGCCGACTGCGTTTCGTACAAAAAACGCGCCGCGTCGAGCATCCGGGTTTTCGTGCCGCGCTCCTCGGCGTTCTTTAAGCCGGGGGGCGAATGATACCAGAAATGCGGTATCGGGTAAATGTTTCGTGCCGCGAACGATTCGCCGGTTTGCATATCGGCGTAGGCGTTCAGGGCGCGGTCGCCCCACGCTTTTTGTGCCGCATCCGCCGTGCCGTACTTTTTTACCGTCCAATCGGTGAACTGTTCGCACAAGAGTTGCTTGTAAACAGGGCATTTCATCACGGCGTCGTGCGTCGAAGGAAAGAAAATATCGTCCTCGTTCTGCATCTCGATAAAGGCGAGTGCCGCTTCATCGGCGTAGGATTTACCGGTGTACGGGTTCGTGTGCCGGAGCATATTTATGGTCAGTTCGATGGACAGGGCTTGCAGGTCGGGCGCGAATAGCACCAAGCCATACGTCGAACCGCCGAGGTAGCCCGTGCCGTGCGCCCCCATGACTTCGTCGTAGGACAGAACACGGTTTTTGTCGCCGGGGCGGAGCCGATGCCCGAAGATATGCGACCAGCCGTGGTAGATGCCGCGTTTTTTGAGTTCGGAAACGTAGAAATCGAGCCTTTCCCAGCCGTCCGCGGTTAGTTCGGTGGAAACATCCTCGCGCCCGATACCCGCGCCGTCGCCGTGCCACGTGAACTTATGAAGGCGCACGGCGTTCACACCGTATTTCTGAAGGCGTTCCGCTCGCACAGTCGCCACTTCTTTCGGCGGGGCGCAGTTCGCGTTGCCGTGGTTGACGCCGAAGAAGCGAACACGCTTGCCGTTTGCGAATTGAAATCGGTCGCCAACCATGCCGACCGCCCCATGTTTGCCCGCCGGAGCATCGAGCCACTTCTCCATGCCGATGACCGAACCCGGTGCGTAAGTATTCGCGGGGCGAAATGCCCACCAAGTTTCGGTTTCCTCGGTCTGCATCTTTGCCGTTGCCTTTGCACTCATGGCTTGCGCCTGTATTCCCGGCGCGAGTGCCGCTATCGCCGCGTTTCTCAAGAATCGTCGTCGCTTCATAAACCGTAGTTTACACTATTTCGCGCCTAAAACGCCGACCAGATAAATGGAAACATAAGCGAGAATCACGAAGCGCAACAGGTTGGTGACCTTCGCCGGATGTTTTCGGGCGAGGAACGAGGCAAGCGCGAGCGATGGCAAAAAGGTTGCCGCTTTGATTAAAACAAACACGACCGGATGAATATCGAATGTCCACGCAAGCAGGGGGTTGGCTTCGGTCGCCACGCCGGTTCGCACCCAGTACACCGTGCTGTACATATCCACCGCGCAAAGTATCAGAAGGATCAGCACTTCGAGCGCGGCGGGGCGTTTCACGTCGAACGGGCGCGTGATCATGTGGCGAAACTCTTTCATGGAAGAATAATACGTTGGTCGCTCTGACACCATAGCCATTGGTTTAGTTTCCTTTGCGTTTGCCGGTGTCGGGGAGTGCATCGCCGACTACCGCGCCCGTTCCGATGGTGTTCCCTTCGTCGTCAAAGGCGAAACCTGTTCGGGTAAGTAAAAAATCGGAAAACTATTTCATTATTCCTGTGCCGTCACGCTCGCGAAATCCATCCGAAATAATGGAATAGTTTTCCGATTTTTTACTTAAAACCCATACTAAAGGATTGTACCCCAACCTGTCAACAGGGCGCATCGGTATTTTTGCCGTTCCCCGGTAGCGCGTTTCCGCCGCGACCCAAATCATGCCGGAAGGCGCGGGCGTCACCGGAACCACCACGGTTAAAATGCGGCTACCTTTGCCGTCTGGCTCAGGGAGCGGCACGGTTTGCACCGCGCCGCCCCCGCCGACCTGCACACTGTAGCGAATCCGCGACGTGTCCGCCGCGCCGCGAAGCGTCACGCGCACCGCGATCTTATTCCCGTCCCGGCGTTGCACACAAACCTTGCTAATATCCGCGCCGGGATCCACGTAACGCATTACATCGTCGCGGCTCCCGCCCACGCCGAGCGTTGTCCAGCCATCATTGGTTGTGCTGCCCGTTTCCGGTGGCAGAACCGATGTTTGCATTTCGCCGAACAGTTCGTTGGTTCGCACAAACGATGTTAAAAACCGGTTGCAGATGTTAAGTTGCGAAACATAGCGCGACAAAGCGGCGTTTTTCGCGGCTTCCGCTTCGGGCGACAGGAGATAAACGCGCCACGCTGTATCGGTGGTCATCAGTCCCGCCGGTGGCGTCAGGTTCGCGCCCGGATACTTGCCCTGCGGCAGGGGCCAGTCGCCGCGATGCACGATGTAGTAGTGCGTTCGCACGGTGTCCGCCCACGGTGCTTTGGTTTGCTTTGCGGCGTGGAGCGCGGCTTGCGCGAACGACGCGCTCGCCGCATGGTCGGGGTGATCGTCGCCGGGATGTGTGACGAAAACATCCGTGGGACGTACCGCGTTCATCAGTTTAAGTAAATCGTTTTGTAGCGACTGTCCGGTGTATGGCGTGTGCGGCGTGTACGTCAGCAGGTAGGGCGAGCGGGTATGCCCGGTGTAATACGACCGGTAGGGAGTTGTCCAGTTTTTTTCCCACATCGGACGCAAGCCCCGGTCGGGGTAGCCGAGAAAATAGGTGTCGCCCGGCTTGACGCCGAGCGTTTGCAGGGCGCGTTTCGCTTCGGCTTGCCGTATCACGGCGAAGCGCACAAAGTCGCCCGGCGACACCGTGACCGCTTTGAGTTCGCGGGTCGCCGCTACGCGAAAACCGTCGCCGTTCGTCAGGAACGCCACGGAGACAGTCGCCCCTTTCGCACGTGCATCGGCGATAAATCCGCCCACGGCGAGCGTTTCATCGTCACAGTGCGGCGCGAGAATCAGATAATGCTTGTTTTTTTGCGGGGATGGAAACAGCGGCAGTTCCGATACCGAGGCGGCGCGGGCATTCTGATGGAGGCGCAGGTAAAACGCGCCCGCCGTGCCGCCGACTAACAGGAACGGCAGGAGAAACGCGGCGATAAGCACCCGCTTCCAGACCGGTAGGCGGCAAAGGCGTGTCCAAAAGACGAGATGAAAGCGCGGGTTTTTAACGGGGTATGGCACGAACGACCGATTTCCTTTTGCGTGTTTCTACACGGCAACACTTTGGCGTTTCTTCATCGAACGCGCTTCCAAAAACCACGTGAGGGAAAACCGAATCACGGAAACTATGGAGTGAGTGGGATTCGAACCCACGAGACCTTTCAGCCTACACGATTTCCAATCGTGCTCCTTCGACCAGCTCAGACACCACTCCGCACTACGCGCCGGGCGAATGGGCAGGAAAGCCCCCGCTCACGGCAAGCCTCATTATAAGGGCGTTCGGGGGGACTGTCAAGGCGAATGTGAACGGTTAGTTCGCCTTCGCGGCGGCGTCGGTCGCCCGTTTGTCGGCGGCGGCGGCATATTTTGCCGGGTTAGCCTTGAACGCGGGGACGCAACCGGCACAGCAAAGGTAGTACGTTTTGCTGTTGTATTCCTGCGAGGCGAAAGCGTCCTTCGCCGACGCGATGGATTCACCGGTCACGGCGCAGAACACGGCGGCGGATTTGACGGGCGCGGCAACCGCCGTTTTCTTCGGTACGGGCGCGGCTTCTGCGGCTTTCAGTTCGGCATTGACCTGCATCAGTTTCGCTTCGAGACCGCGCTTGTCTTCGCGCAGGTCGGCGATTTTCGCGTACTTCGCGGGGGCGGCATCGAACTTCGGCAAGCAACCGGGGCAACAGGTGTAGTACGTTTTCCCAGCGACGGTGCGCGTGGCGTTCGCGTTTTTGATGTCGCCAATCTTCTCGCCGGTCACGGCGCAGTAAGCGACGGGGGCGGCTGTGGGCGCGGTTCCCGCGCCCACTTTCGCCGCGGCTTGAGCAAACGCGGCGGCGGGAACGCACGATAGAGCGACAAAACAAACAATATTTTTCACAGTCTTTTTCAAAGTCATGGCGTTGATTCTTTCGGGGAGGGCTTTCTATAAACACCGGAGGTCGGCGCGTAGGCGGCGCATTCGCGGCACGTTTCGCCGGTCGCGGTTCGTACAACGCCGCTTGCGCCTCGCCGGGCGTCCGATAAGGCGGACGCCACGGCGAGCAAACAAACCACGCCGAGCAGATAGAAAAACCGGTGTGTCATAGGTTGCTTCTATTTTACCACGCGGGTCGCGGGGGTAGAATACCCCCGAAACGGCTACATATCCAAACCGGCCATTTGTCCCGGCGCGGCGGGCGGCGGGGGCGGCGTTTGCCCCGGTGTGGTTCCCGGTGCGTTGTATTGTCCCGCGCCTCCCGTGCCGGGCGCACCCGCGCCGTATGCCGACGACGGCGGAAGCGGCATATCGAGCGTTGGACCGCGCATCGTCATTTCGTTGTCGAAAAAGTCGCGGTAGATGATCGCTATTGTCATGATATATAGCGGAACCGTGACCAGAAGTCCCAGTCCGAGCGGAATCATGCTCACAAGTACGAGTAGCGACAATACAATCACTATGCCGAACATCATCAGAAGGTTTCCCTTCATCTTTTGCCAACTCTGCGACACGGCTTCGGGTCCGCCTACTCCCTTATCTATGGCGATAGGGGCGGCAAGTGTCATAGCGAGGGCAACAATGATTCCCGGAATGTAGCAAAGCACGAAGCCCACCGTTGTTAAAAGACCGACCAGCAAGTTGGTGACAATCACGTTCCCGATGTTGCTTCCGAACTTGAAAGCGTCGGCAAGCTCGATTTCCTGCCCGCGCACCTGCTTGAGGGCAAGCCCGAACAGGCTGGAGGCTAAAAACGCATTGATCACCATTCCCGTAATGGACGAGATGGTCAAGGAAAGAAAGTAACCCGGCGTAAACACCGACATCGGGTTGCCGGGTGTCGGGTTCGGATTGACGCCTCCGAAAATCGCCTGCGCGGCAAAACTGATGCCGTAATTAAGAAGCGTCCCGCCGCCGCCGACAACCAGCGCGGCGACCGCCCACACGCCCATCTTCTCGCGCACCAGTGTCCACGCTTCGCCAATCGCATCGAAACGCACCTTTGGTTCCTGTATATACGGGGACTGCCCGTAGCCGACATAACTCATGCTTGCCTCCTCTGAAAGCGTACGACGCTTCACCTACTGCGCCGGACATTCCTGTACATTCTACCCGTTTTTGCCGATATTAGGATATAATATGCCCATGATTGGAACACAATCGCTTATCCCAGACCAAATACCCGCTGCCGGATTAATCCCGATGTCGCCCCCCGTCGGTAATGCGTTCCAAAGAATCGGAGCGAAACTGCGCCTCGCCTCCGTGCTACGCGCCCCCGCGCCCCCGCCCGACGAGAGTTTGCTCCCGTTCTATGTCGAAACGCTCGCGTCGCCGAACACGGAACCCGCGCTCCGCGCCCGTATTTGCCGCGCCCTGCTCTACCACGGAGCCGACACGCGCCGCTATGTTCCGCAGTGGATTCCGTATTATGTCGAAGCGGTATGCGCGTATTCCGACGACCCGCGCTGCGTTCTGTTCGTGCTGTCGCTTCTTTACTACGGCGCGATTGATGCCGGAGCCGACCTCGCGTTCGCGCAAGGCGTCTACTGCGCCGCCTTGTTCTTCGAGTCATGGGAAGGCACGAAGGAGCGCGTTGCCTGGGGCTTGCCGGGGTACGGCGAACTTCGTCGCTACTTAGCCGCGCTGTATGTCGCCGATCCGCAGGTGATCGCGCCGGAGCGCACCGAACTCGCCGAACTGGTTTACAACGATTTAACAACCCGCGTGGACACCGAACCGTTCGCCGCCGAAATCAACGATTTAGCGAACTACTTAAGCGCGGCGATGGGCATTTCGCCCGCCGCCGTGCGCCGTATTGTCGGACGCTATTCGGGCGACCCGCTCGACGATCCCGAACTGATTCTGCGGGGCGGTTCCGGCAACCCCGACGACGATTTGCGAATCGCGCACCGGTACGTGGACGAGGAACGCCCTTTGGATGCCGCCGCCTGCGCCCTGTTCGCCCGCTGTCTGCGCTACGCCGAAAGCGAGTATGACGAGGAACAAACGAACTATTGGCGCGGCAAACTCGCCTTTGCCCTGATTGCGATGGATCGCGTGGACGAAGACACCCGCGATATTCTGCAGTCGGCGGCGTTGCACCAACCCGATACCGCCGTTCTCGAACTCGCCGCCGTGTATGCCGCCGCCCGAAACGGCGCGAGCAATGCGTTCAATTCCGAACCCGAAGCCGCGTTCCGGTTGGAGCAGGTCGTGATGGATAAGAACAACGTCTACAAGCCGATTTGCGACCGCAAGCATTGGGATTGGAACCTGCTCGAACGCGCCCTCGCTCTGTCGTGGGGACACCGGGGGCGCACCGATGGCGCGGCACGTGCCTTGTATAAAAGTGCGACCGAAGCCAACCCCGACGACCGGATGCTCGCCGTGCTGTATGCCCGCGCCCTCGCTACGGCGGAGATTTTCGACAAGTACACGATACCCGTCTACGAACGCGCTGTTGAAATGGGCAAGGGGAGCGAGGCGGTGCTACGCGCCCTTGCCCTCGCCTATGTGCAGAACAACACCGCCCGCAACGCCGAAAAATGCGGCGCGGTGGTGCATCTTTGGGAGGAGATGTACCGCTCCGGTTCCCTGAAAGACAATGGCGAGATGATCGCCGCGCTTTCCGCCGTGTATGCCGAAACCGGAAGCGATAGCGATGTGGCACTCGCCTTAATGGAAAACAGTGCCGCGTCCGACCCGCAGAACGGGATGTTGCGCCTTCGTATCGCCCGCGAAAAACGTGAGCAAAACGATCCCGATGCCGCGATACTCTTCAAAGAAGCGGCGAAACTCCTGCCGCAGTCCTTCGACGCGCAGTATGAAACCGGAACCCTGCTCCGGGAACGCAGCGAGGAGGAGCTTGCGGTACGCTACCTGAAAAAAGCCGTTGCCCTGCCCGCCGGAGCGCGAAACGCCGACGCGCATTACGCGCTCGCGCAAGCCCTGATAGCAACCGAAAAGCGCGACGACGCCAAGATAGTGCTGGAGAAAATTATCGGAACGATAGATGCCGATTACCAACCGGCGTTGCTGACGTTGGCGACCGTGCATCTGCGCTACGAGGAAAGCGGCGTGAAACGCGCCGAGGTTCTCTTAGAAAAAGCCGTTTCGCTCAACCCCGACGACGCCAACGCTTACAAACGCCTCGCCTTGCTTCACGAGGAACAGGGACGCTTCGCGGATGCCGAAGCCGCTTTGGAGCAGTATCTCGCGCTGTCGTCGCCCGACGCGGCAATCACGCGCAAGTTAGCCGCACTGTATCTGAAGCGGGGCGATTTTATCAAAGCCGAATCCGCCATTCGCCAGACCGTTGCCCTCGGTGGCGGGGACAAAAAACTGTTCGCGCAACTCGGCGATGTGATTCAAAAGGCGCAACAACAGCGCAACGGAGCCGTGCCTGTGGGCGCAAACAAGTTTGTACCTGTGCCGGAACCCAAAGTTGCCGCGCCCAAAACACCGCCCGTTGCCACGGTCAGTCCGTATATCGCCGATATGTTGGAGGAAGCCGCAGTGCTTCCGGTTCAGCCGCCCGCGCCGGAGGTGACGCCCGCCCCGACACGTCGGCAAAGCCTGATTACGCAGAACAGCGGTGCGACCCCTGCGAACGGCGCGTCGCCTGCGCCCGGAGCAGACTCACCCGCCGCGCAAAACCTGACCCGTTCGGTCGGCGCGGCAGCCATCAAAGCCGCCCTGCGAAGCCGGGCGGCACGTTTGACGCAAAGCACGACGGACAAAGACGGGGCGTAAAGAAGCGGGGCGCGTTGTGATATATTGCACATCGCGCTTCAATTCGGTGGACGAATCTGCTATGATGGAGGGGGCAAAAAAGGAAGCCTCTATGCAACCGACAGGCGGATGCTACAAAAAGTTTTGCCGGGCGAGATTCGATTAGGCAATTTTTGGGTACAATACTTTCGTAGAGCCGAATACTGAAAGACAGGAACCCTTGCGCCCGCCGATAATAATGGGGAAGATGGGTATACGGTTCCGGTCGGTCGAAACCGATACTTTTACGGTACGAACCAGCCATCTTCCCGGCGCGATCACTATTGCCCGGCGCGAAGCGCGTCCCGATTCTTTCGAGGATGCCCGCACTAAAAGGACAAAAGCATTGACGGACGAACAACCAATCAACGAATCCTTTCGCGCTAAAAGCGGTTCCGCCGTCCTTCCCCGCCCGCCCTCGGTTTTTAACGAGTGGAACGCGGCGCACCGCAACACCCCGGTTTTGCCGGAGTCCATCGGTTTCAGTAGCGGTCAGGAAGAAATGATCGCCCCCCACCCGGTTTCCGTGGAAACCGTAACCCGTATCATTCAGGAAAATGTCGCCGCCGCCCGTTCGCAAGCCGCCTCATTGCCCGCGTTTTTGCATACCGAACTGCCGGTAGGTCGGGACAGCGCGTCGCCGTTGTACCTTTTCGGCAAACGGCTCGCCGATATTTTTGTCGCGTCCGTGCTTCTTTTCCTGCTGTTTCCGGTGCTTCTTATCATCGGCTTATGTATCGCCTTCGAAGACCGTGGTCCCATTCTGTACTATCAAACCCGTGTCGGGCGCGGGGGCAGACACTTCCGGTTCTACAAGTTCCGCTCGATGGTGCGAAACGCCGACGCTTTGAAGAAAGAGCTCGCGCAGCAGAACGAAGCCGTCGGACCCGTTTTCAAAATGAAGAATGACCCGCGCATTACTCGGTGCGGGCGAATCCTGCGTAAAACGTCGCTTGATGAACTGCCGCAGTTAATCAACGTGCTACGCGGCGAAATGACATTGGTCGGGCCGCGCCCGCATTTGCCCCGCGAGGTCGAGGAGTATCAGGACTGGCATTTCGAGCGGCAAAGCGTGGAACCCGGCTTGCTCTGCCTGCGCGAGGTTCTCGGTCGCTCCAACCTGTCGTTTGACCAATGGGTCGCCTATGACCTGCTTTACATCCGCAACCGCTCGGCTCGCACCGACCTTTGGATTCTACTGCGCCTGATTCCCGCCGTGATTAAAGCCGACGGCGCGTACTGAGTCGCCGCACTCCGTGAGAAACGCCCTCCGCGACAACGGGGGGCGTTTCGTATTTTGGCAAGCCGATGGAAACCACCGAACTTAATGCGTTATGGAATGCTCTTGAGCGCGTTCGCGCCCTGTCGTTCGTCGCCGAAAGCGATACGCATACCGGATGGCGTGGCACGGGCGCGGGCGTGGTGTCGGTGTCCGGCGCGGCGGATACGCTCGTGTTCGCGGAAACCGGCACATGGCGCACCGCCGCCGGGCGCGAACTTTCCTTTCGCAACACATACCGCTGGACGCGCCGCGCCGGTTCGCTACGCCTCGATCATCTGCGCTTCGGCGCGTCCGAACCGGTGTATCTGTTCGACTTGGCGGCGCACGGGAACGGCGTTCTCGCGTCGGTCGCGGCGCACCAATGCCGGAACGATGAGTACACCGCTCGCCTGTGGCTCGAAAACGGCGTCATCCATCTCCACTGGACGGTTTCCGGCGCGA
>JACMIU010000362.1 GCA_014380985.1 Armatimonadota bacterium
CGCAAGCCCCGGCGGGAACGCCCGCGCCCCCGGCGCGTGTCGTGCCGGGCAAGCCCAAGCCTTACGCGGAAATCATCACCAAAGACGCCAAGACCGACGAAGGCATCTTCAAAACGCACCAGATTGACGACAAGGTGTTTTTCGAGATTCCGAAATCCGCGCAGGGCAAGCCGCTTCTCTGGGTGACGACGTTTAGCCGGATTCAAACCGGCTATCTGCCGTTCGGTCTCGAAGTACAGGATACCGTGGTGTCGTGGGAGCGGCGCGACGACAAGGTCCTGCTCCGGTCGGTGGATTACACGATGCGTAGCAAAGTCGAGGACGGCACGCAAAAATCGCTGAACCTGCTCAACCTGCAACCGATTATCGCGGTGTTTCCGGTTGCCGCGAACGCGCCCGATGGCGCGGCGGTGATTGATGTGACTTCGATTGTGTCGTCGGAAATCCCGGAGTTTTCGCCGAAGCAACGGCTTCGTGCGGTGCGCCTTGACGGTTCGCGCACGTTCACCGAAAGCGTGAAATCGTTCCCGACCAATGTTTCGCTAAAAGTACTGGCGACCTACGTAGACGCGCAGGGCGGGGCGGTATCGGCGGAAATCGCGCACACGTTGATGGCACTGCCGGAAACCCCGATGAAACCGCGTATTGACGATAGCCGCGTGGGTTTCTTTACCACGCGCTATGACGAGTTCGGCGGCGACCGTAACCGCGTAGACACGATTGAATACATCAACCGGTGGCGACTGGAAAAGAAAGACCCGACCGCCGCCCTGAGCGAGCCGGTGAAGCCGATTACATGGTATATCGCGCCCGAAGTCCCGCAAAAATGGCATCCGTATATGAAAGCGGGCGTGGAAGCGTGGAACGAAGCGTTTGAGAAAGCCGGTTTCAAGAACGCCGTGGTTTGCAAACCCGCCCCGACTGCGGCGGAAGACCCGGAGTTTGATGTTGACGACGCCCGCTATTCGGTGGTGCGCTGGCTTCCCTCGGCGACGCAGAATGCTTACGGCCCCTCGCTCGTGGATCCGCGCACCGGCGAAATCCTGTCGGCGTCGCCCAAGTTTTTCCACAATATCTTGAAACTACAGGAAACGTGGTACTTCACGCAAGCGTCGGCACTCGACACGAAGGCGCAGAAACTGCCGTACCCGGTGGAGGTTATCGGGCCGCTTTTGCAATACGTCGTGACGCACGAAATCGGGCATACGCTCGGCTTCCCGCACAACAAAAAAGCGTCGTCGTCCGTGCCGGTCAAACTTTTGCGCGATCCGCAGTGGACGAGCCAATGGGGAACCGAAGCGTCGGTGATGGACTACGGGCGGTTCAACTATGTCGCACAACCGGGCGATGGCGTGACGAACCTGATTCCGAAGGTCGGACCGTATGACCATTTCGCGGTCGAATGGGGCTACACGCCGCTACCGGGAACACCGGAAATGGAAAAACCAACGCTTGATAAAATCGCGGCGCGGCAACAAACCGACCCGATGCTCCGGTTCGGAAGCGGCGAGGAATCCGCCGAATCGGTTGGCGACCCCGGTCAGCGTTCGGAAGATTTAGGCGCGGATGCGATTGAAGCGACCACACTCGGACTGAAAAACATTGACCGTATCGTGGAGTTTATCGTTCCGGCGACCACGAAGCCGGGCGGCGATTACAAAGACCTTCAGGAAATGTTCGCCAACCTGATGGGGCAACGTCAGCGCGAACTGTCGAACGTCGCGGCACTCGTGGGCGGTTTCACGCAAACCAACGATTTCTACCAGCAAGGCGGTTCCACGGTCTACACGCCGATTCCGGCGGCGAAGCAAAAGGAGGCGATGCGCTTCCTGATAGCGAACGGGTTTGTCGCCCCGAAAAACCTGCTTCGCACCGATATTCTGTCGCGGATAGAATCGAGCGGCGTCACCGACACGGTGCTTCGCAGTCAGGCAAGCCTACTGTTTACGCTCTTGTCGGAGGAGCGGGCGAAACGGATGGTGGATCAGGAGCAACTCTACAAGGGGAAGCAACCGATTTACACGTTAGCCGAACTGATGAGCGACACACGGCGCGGAGTATGGTTGGAACTTTCCGCTTCGCAGACGGCGTCCGTCCCGCAAACCGTGGCGATTGATGCGTACCGGCGCAACCTGCAACGGCAGTTCGTGCTGGGGCTTGGCGCACGGATGAACACCACGGCAAGCGAACTGCGCCCGCTCGCCCGCCTGACGCTGATGGATACGCAAGCCGCAATCAAAACCGCGATGCCGAAAGTCACCGACCGGGCGACCAAAGCGCACTTGATGGACTGCAATCAACTGATTCAGGAAATCCTCTATCCGAACAAGGGGTAAGGAAAGTTAAGGAAAAAACGGCTACTGGAGC
>JACMIU010000363.1 GCA_014380985.1 Armatimonadota bacterium
GGCGGGTCGTACCTCGGATCGCGGGCGGTAATCGAAGCGTTGGCGGCGACCGACGCCCCCCCCGTCGAGTTCGCCGGTCAGAACCTTTCGGCGCGGTATCACTCCGATTTGCTGGCGCGTCTCGCCCAAAAGAAGGTCGCCGTGAACGTCGTCTCGAAGTCGGGAACCACCACCGAACCGGCGGTCGCCTTCCGCCTTCTACGCGCCTTTGTCGAAAAACAAGCCGGAACCGACGCGGCGAAAAACTTAATCGTGGCGACAACCGACACGAAGAAAGGCGCACTGCGTAAGGTCGCCACCGAAACCGGCTACCGAACGTTGCCGATTGGCGACGACGTGGGCGGACGATACTCGGTGCTGTCGGCGGTCGGACTGCTCCCCATCGCCTACGCCGGAATTGATATTTCCGCGATCCGGCAGGGGGCGATAGACTGCAAAACCGCGATTGACGCCGAACCCGACCCGCTGAAAAACCCCGCCCTGTTTTACGCTGCCGCCCGCAACCTGCTCTATAACGCCGGTTTCACAACCGAATTATTGGTGGGATTCGAGCCGCGTTTGCACTACTTTATCGAATGGTGGAAGCAACTATTCGGCGAGTCGGAAGGCAAGGATCATCAGGCAATTTTCCCCGGAAGCGTGGAGTTTACCACCGACTTACACTCGATGGGGCAGTACATTCAAGAGGGGCGACGTTTCTTGTTTGAAACGTTTGTGCAAATAGGTGCGGAAGGGGAACCGGTTTTGCCGCTTCCCGGAGGCGACGACGCCGACGAACTGACGTACCTTCAGGGCAAGCCCTTGACCGAAATCAACCGCGCCGCCTACGAAGCCACCGCGCTCGCACACCGCGACGGCGGCGTTCCCAGTCAGACCATCGAAATCCCTGTTCTCGACGCCTACCATCTCGGTGCGCTGCTCTACTTCTTCGAGCGAGCGTGCGGCATATCCGGCTATCTTCTCGGCGTTAACCCGTTCAACCAGCCGGGCGTCGAAGCGTACAAAAAGAATATGTTTGCGCTTCTCGGCAAGCCCGGTCACGAGGAAAAAACCGCCGCGCTTCGGAAGCAGGTGGCGCGAACGCCGGAAAACAGCGTGATTGGGTTCGGAGGGTAGAGGCGTCTGTGGGGAAGGCGGTACAATCAAACCATGATTCGATTCGTTTTCCCCTGCCTTGTCGCCGTTATTCTCGCCGCGCCCGGCGCGACGTTCGCGCAAAAAACGCAACCCGCGATCAAGTCTGCCGCGAAACCCGCGCTTATCGGCGGCGCGTACACCGGGACGCTCCGCCCCACGCCGGTAATCGCGCTCACGCTCACGTTTCGCATCGCGGGAACCGCCGCGAAACCGACCGCGACGCTCGAAGTGCCGGAGCAGAGCGACAAGAAACTTCCCGTTGCCAAAACCACCATTAGCGGCAATGTCGTGACATTTGCGCTACCGAACATAGGCGCGTCATTTACCGGAAACCTTTCCGTGGGCGGCGCGACCATCACCGGTACGTTCACGCAAAGCGGGCAGGATTTCCCGCTGGTGCTGACGCGCACCGCGAAATCAACGGCGTTCGTCCGTCCGCAGACGCCGAAGCCGCCGTTTCCGTATCGCGCCGTGGACGTGTCGTACCCGAACCCGAAGGCGGGCGGCGTGACGCTCGCCGGAACGCTTACCGTTCCCGAAGGCGTGGGTGCGTTTCCCGTGGTACTCCTCATCACCGGGTCGGGGGCGCAAGACCGCGACGA
>JACMIU010000364.1 GCA_014380985.1 Armatimonadota bacterium
CGCGTGTGCCATTGGCTTCGCGCTTCGCCCCCCGACACCGGAACCTAAACAGGCGAAACGAAGTTTCTGCCGCCCCTAATCCCACACTCCTACCCCGCTTCGATAACCTCGAAATCGGCGCGTGCCGGTTCCAACAGTTTCAGTAGTTCGTCCTTCGGGATCAGAACCTTGCGCTTTCCGGCGACGCGGAACGCCCGTAGTTTGCCCTGCCGAATATAGGAGCGAATACTCGATTGCGAGAGTTGAAGATAATTGGCGGCCTGTTCCACGGTGAGAAGGTCACGGCTTTCCGCTTCCATAGATAGTTCTGTCTGCTCCTTACAAAAAGCGCACGGGTGCGAGAGTATGTACGGTACGCGACGAAACCGGCGGATAGGGGGACGCAAGGGAGACAACCCTTGCCAACCGCTCAATCGGTACGAAGCGCACACCGTGTGAAAGTATAACGCCCGTAGCAGTGCTTGTCAATGATTATCGTCACGCTTTTTTCACCGGTTTTAGATAGGGCAAAACAGGGAACAAATGTTTGCTATTTGGTGTCTAATAAACAGCAACCAAAAGGAGATAACAACTACTATGCGTTTACAAAGCAATCTACTGGTACACCTCGGCTATGGAAAATATGTGCGCTCGGATCAAGTCACGGCACTACTGCCGATTGAAGAGGAACGCGGCCCCGGTCGCCGCACGTTCGTACACTTAGCCGGACAGACCGACCCCGTGGTCGCGTCGCGCTCGGAAGATTCGCTGGTCGCCGACCTCGTGCAGGAACCGCGAGAAGTCACACAGGCGCGTCAGCAGGGCGAGATTCTGCGCGATCTACTCTCCGACCTCGGCTCGGTGAACGCCACCGTGCGCCGCATCATGCGCGACGAAGGCAACTTAGACCTCGACAAATTGGAGCGACGCATCCGCACCGTGGTCAGCGCGGAGGCCACCCCGAACGGCTAACCGGGTTTGGCACGAAAAGACGGGGCGACAGGGTACACTGCGGTATGCGCTTTCGACCCGCTTTTTCGTGTTTCGCGCTTCTTGCCGCGCTATGTGTGCCGGGCGTGTCTGCACAAACCGCGCCGCCCGGCATTGCCGTCACGACGCCCGATGTAACACAGAGCGTGACCACCGTGCCGCTACTGCGTGACGGCAATCACCTGACGGTTTCCCTTCTCGTTAATGGCAAGTACGCCCGCTTCATGATTGACACCGGTGCGTCCGTTTGTGTAATCACCCCGGCGAAGGCAGCACAGCTCGACATACGAACCGACGAATCGGAAAAAGCAACCGTGAACGGCTCGTCAAAAATCGAGATGTTGGTTGCACAAGCCCAGTCCGTGCGGATCGGCTCTGTCAGCGTGGATGATGTCAATATAGCAATCTCTCCCGTCACGGAAGGAATGGGCATTGATGGTGTGGTGGGAATGTCGTTTATGAAAGATATGGTGGTCACTTTAGATTACACCAACCGGCGCATGACACTCGATACTTCGGGTAAACCCGTGGATTTGCCGGGGGCAACGGTTGTGCCGATAGAACGGGACGAATACGATTGCCCTATTGTGTCCGGTTCGGTGTTCGGGCTACAGGGGCGTTTCGATATTGACACCGGTAGCTTCGAGAATTTGATTCTGCACCCTCCCTTTATGCGTAAAAATAAACTGCAATCACGGTTTCCAAAGCGAGTCGCCATGCCGACCGGTTACAACGTAAGCGGAACTGTCTACGGTGAGTATGTTCGATTGCCTCTGCTAACGATTGGAGAGCAGGATCATCGCATTGATATTGCTGACATTCTCACCGAGTTGTCCGACGATAAGAAGAACGGATTTACCCACAAGACGCTGGCAGGCAATATCGGGGCGGGAATCTGGTCGCGCTTCACTGTCACATTCGACTTCAAACGTAGCAAAATGTATTTGCAAAAAAACGCCGATTTTAACAAGCCGTTTTCGTTTAATCGCACCGGCTTCTTCGTTTCTAACGCGAGCGACGACGAGGTAATTGCGCTAATTCTTCCTAACAGTCCCGCCTCCGAAGCGGGCTTAGTCGCTGGCGACCAAATCCTTTCTGTGAACGGAATCGCTACGAAAGCCGAAAATAGAATACCGGTTGGGAACGCCCTACGCGCTTCCCCGGCAGGAACCACTCTCAAAATCGTCTACCGGCGAAGAGGTGAAACCGCCGACCGCACCGCAACCATAATCACCCGCGATCTGCTATAATCCATTCGCAAAAACGCAAAACGCAACACGCGAAAGGTTCTGTAATCATGTCTTTATTCGCCCCCGTGGCACTGCAACTCTACTCCGTGCGCGACGACGCCGCACAAAACCTGCCCGCCGTTCTCGAAGCCGTTGCCAAAATGGGCTACGTCGGCGTCGAGTTCGCCGGGTTCTACGGTCACGATTCCGCCACCGTCAAGCACCTTCTCACCGAAAACGGTCTGCAAGTTTGCGGGGCACACGTCGCCATCGAGGAACTGCTTCCCGAATCCCTTGACCAAACCGTCGCCTTCCACATGGCAATCGGCAACGAGTTTTTAATCATTCCGTACCTCGGCGGTGCGTACACCGAATCGGCGGAAGCGTGGAAACAAACCGCGCAAACCGTGAACGAAATCGCCGCTGCCCTTCATGTCCACGGAATGCGAACCGGCTACCACAACCACACGCACGAGTTTGTGCCGGTCGCCGGTTCCGACCTGTTGCCGTGGGACATCTTCTTCGGCAACACCGACAAATCGGTCATCATGCAGTTCGACACCGGCAACGCCCTGCACGGCGGCAAGGACGCAATGCCGTTCCTGCAAGCGTACCCCGGTCGCGCCGTTACGGTGCATCTCAAAGACCATTCCGACACCAATCCCGACGCCTTGCTCGGCGAAGGCGACGTGCCGTTCCCCGCACTCCTCGCCGAACTCAAGGCGCAGAACGCGACGCAGTGGCTGATTGTCGAGCAGGAATCGGGCAAACTCCCGCCGATGCAGTGTGTCGAGCAGTGCCTTCGCAACTTGGAGCGAATCGCGGGGTAGTGCCGACCATCGTACTCGAAACCGTTGTAGCCGTGCCGGTCGCACGATGCTTCGATCTTGCCCGCGACATTGATGTACACTGCGCGGGCAACACCGCAACTGGCGAAAAAGCCGTCGCCGGGGTGATGTCCGGCAGGGTGAAAGGCGGCGACACCGTGACCTTTGAGGCAACGCATTTCGGGGTACGCCAACGCCTGACCTCGCGCATCACCGAGTTCGACCCGCCGCACCGTTTCACCGACGAAATGGTAGCGGGCGCGTTTGCGTCGCTTCGCCATATCCACGAGTTTGAGCCGCACCCCGCCGGGACGCTCATGCGCGACACGCTTTCTTTTGTCGCCCCGCTCGGCATTCTCGGAACAATCGCCGAAAAACTATTCTTGGAAAGTTATATGCGCCGCTTTCTTTTGAGTCGCAACGCGCACTTGAAAGCGTTCGCGCAGTCGCAACCGCTTTGACGCCGCCCCCCGCCCCGTGTTAAACTACCGCTATGGGACTTTTAGACGGTAAAACCGGCATCATCTACGGCGTGCGAAACGAACGCTCTATCGCGTGGGGGTGCGCTAAATCGCTCGCCCGCGAAGGCGCGAAACTAGCCCTTACCTTTTTAGGCGAACGCGAGGAAAAAGAAGTTCGCAAACTCGCCGAAACGCTCGGCGAAGGCGTTGTAGCGTTAATCGCGCCCTGCGACCTCACCAAATCCGAACAAGTCGCCGCACTTCACGAGCAACTGACTGAAACCTTTAGCGGCACACTCGACTTTCTCGTTCACGCCGTCGCGTTCGCCAAAGGCTTGTCGGGGCGGTTCGTGGATGTTTCCTCTGACGATTTTGATATTTCGCTCAACATTTCCGCCTATTCGCTGGTAACCGCGACCAAAGCGGCAGAACCTTTGATGACAAACGGCGGTTCGGTCGTGACGCTCACCTTCCTCGGCGGCGACCGCGTGTTCCCCAACTACAACACCGCCGGTATCGGCAAAGCCGCTCTCGAATCCTGCGTCCGCTACCTCGCCGCCGACCTCGGACAAAACGCGATTCGCGTCAACGCCATTTCCGCGGGACCCGTGAAAACTCTTGCGGCGAAAGGCATCACCGGATTCGGCGATATGTACCGCTTCGCCAAAGACAGCACCC
>JACMIU010000365.1 GCA_014380985.1 Armatimonadota bacterium
AGGAGCAAAAGGCAGAGCGCGATGAGGGGCGCGGGAACCGTGGTGAGCCAGAGCCAGAGTGCCATACCCGTGTAACTGAGTATCAACCCGATTATCGTGGTTCGGTACGAGAACATTTCGTTGCTGTCGTCAATCGCGGCGGCACGTGCGCCGTTTGTCGCCTTCTCCCACACGTCGCGCAGATGATGCCGCGCCGCGAACAGCGTCCATGCGACCAAGCCGATGGCTCCGCCCAAGCCCTGCAAAGCGTGAAACTTTCGCTCCGCCGGGGAACCGAGCGGGCTGGGCATATCATGGTTGTAGATCGCGCCAAACAGAATCTGCGCCTTGAAAAACAAAAAGAAAAACCACAAGGAAAACGCCACTTCGGTCGGAAGCAGAAACGACAAGCCGACCACTAATGGGAAAAACAGTGCGGGCATTTGCCCCATCTGGTTGAACGGCGGCGTCGTAAACAGCGTGTCCAGTTGAATCGCGGTTTGCACCGGCGGAATCGAAGGATAGAGTTGGTGCAAACCGTTCAGAGCGTGCAAGCCGGTGACGAAGGCGATAGCAATCCAAAGTAGCGGTTGTCGCAGAATCGGCGGCAGTTTCGTGCCGGGGGCGGGGTCTTCGGCTAAGAGAAGCGGCAAACTGACAAGGGGAAAGACGAACTTTTCGTTCTCGATCCATTGCTTACGAAGCAGGTTGGCAAGGCAGAACGTGGCGACGAAAAAGCAAGCCGCGAACGATCCCCATCCGATGAGCGGGCGTATCCACGCCGCCCACGGAATGAACTCCGCGCCGCGTGGATACCCGGCGAAGTACGCCTTCGCGGCGGCGGGGTCGCTCACACTGAGCCATTCGGGCAGACTGCCCCAAACCTTCATTTCCCAGTTGTTGACGCCGTTCGAGAAGTATTGCGGAGCGGCGATATGCGGCAAAAAGAAGCGCATCATGCCCGACGACGGCAAGCCCGACGCGACCAGCATCAGTGTCCAAACGGTGAGCAGTTCGGCGCGGGAAAACGCCCGCGCCGGGGCGAGCGTCGCCTGCGAGGCGAACCGGCGCAGGAGCGCGTTCATCGGGGCGGCAAGCAGTAACAGCACAAACACCGCCCCGACCGGAAACTGGTTTCCGGCAAGGTACGTCGCCCCGATTTTGTAATCGTTGTAGGGCGTGATCGCGCACAATAGCGCGGCGAAAAGTAGTCCCGTTAGGACTGCCCGACCGGTGACGAAGCCGGGCTTTTTCGCGTCGTTCATACGCTCACCACCACGTCGCCGAGGTCGTTCACCGCGCAGGGGTACGTCGCCACGCGGCTGTTCGCGTCGTACAATGCTTTGCCGGTAACAATGTCGAACTCCCAACCATGCCACGGGCAACGCAAAACGCGCCCGTCCAAATCGGGGCGAAACTCGAACACCGGCGACGGGCGGTGCGTCGCGTGAACACTGCCGAGGCAAAGCGGTGCGCCGAGGTGCGGGCAAACGTTTTTGATGGCGAAAAACTCCCCGGCGACGTTGAACACGCCAATCGAAACGCCGGTTTGTTCGTCCTGCACCACGCGCTTTTCGCCGGGCGCGATTTCGCTGGCGGCGCAGACGACGATTTGCCCGCGATTCCGCGCTTTCGGCGGGAGTGCCGCGTCCACGATGCGGAACGCATGGTCGAGCGCGGCGTTCTCGCTACCGTATCCTTCAAGGCGAATATCGCTACCGGCAGGGACTGTTTTTTCCATGCTTATCCTTTCGCCGCCATGCGGACTTGTGTTTCTTCCAGTGTCGGCAGGTGATACAACTCGGCGGCGTTGTCGTAGAAAATGCGTCGCTTTAGTTCGGCGGACATTGCCTTCGGAAACACGCGGCGCGGGTCGTCGAAGTCCCAGTGCGGAAAGTCGGACGCGAAGCAAACCGTTCGGTCGGCGTGAATCATCTGTAGCATTTGCAGGAGTTGCTCCGGCGTTTCCGGCTCCTCCATTGGTTGCGTGGTGATTCGCACCTGATTCAGGATATATTCGCTCGGTGCTTTTTTCAGCCACGGCGTTAGCGAACGCAGTGCCTTGAAGTTTTTGTCCAACCGCCACATCGTGTGCGCGAGCCAGCCAAACCCTGCTTCAACCAACACGAACTTCAAACCGGGGAACTGCTCGAACGCGCCTTCTGTGACCATGCTGATGAGGTGCGACTGATAGGTGAGCGGAATGCCGGTGTGCCACTCGAAATAGTTGCTCGGTCGTCCGACCGGGGTGGAGGAGCGCAACGCCCCTTCCGCGCCGGGATGAAGCGCGAATGGTAGCCCCAGTTCCTCGCAC
>JACMIU010000366.1 GCA_014380985.1 Armatimonadota bacterium
AACACTCAACAATACCGAAACCGCAATTAACGAAACAACTGTTTTTTTGACTGGCATTTCTGATCCTTCTTTCGGTGGTTGTGCATCAAAGCACCTTCACCCAATCGGTTGGGCTTCTCGATGATACCATACTCACGTGCAGAACTAAAACCTGTTATTCAAGTTTCCTGAATCTTTGCTGTTTAGCAAAACTCGTACTTCCGCGATAAAGAAACCCGGAACGAAACCACCCTGCGACCGTTCTAAGCAGTGGGACTTGTTCCCGGTCGCCCGTCAAAACGGTGACAACGAACTGTGGCTTCGCTCACGCGAGGCAACGACAAAAAAAACGACGGAGCATTTTTGGTACAATCGGCGTACCTCCCGAAACAGGAGGAAGCGAGAAATGATTACGGCATTTGTGTTTGCCGCGCTAATATCGGTCGGTTTATCCGCCATCGGTACATGGCTACAAACGGACGAGCAACTATAAACAACCTACGAACCGACACCGGGCAACCGGAGTCGGTTCGTTTCGTTTTCGCGGTAAAATAAGCCATGGTTCCGTCCGTCTTTTCGCCGGGCGTCTGCGACTAAGCGATAGGACTTGTCACAAAGCGATGAAACAGCACAACGATAACATAACGATAACGGCGCGGAAGTGTGGCTTCACGTTGGTCGAGTTGCTCGTTGTCATCGCCATCATCGCCTTGCTCGCCGCGATTTTGTTTCCTGTGTTCTCAAAGGCACGCGAGAAAGGGCGACAAGCCGCGTGCCTTTCCAATATGCGGCAACTCGGTTTCGCGTTCGCGCAGTACGCGCAGGATTACGACGAGCTACATCCGTTCGCCATGCCCGCGAAAGGCGTCGGCGGGCCCGTGGGCGGTTGGTGGGGCGAAGGCTGGGCATATACGATTCAGCCGTATGCCCGAACGTACCGGATTTTCGTTTGCCCGTCCGACGAGGAGGGCGCGGTGCTATACGGCGGTTGGCCCGCCCCGGTCGCCTCCATGTCCTACGCTCCGAACGCTTCGATTCGCGGGCGCGACACCGGGCAGTACGGCGCGATTCCGATGGGCGGCGAATGGACATTCGCGGCGGATGGCTCGATCAACACGCCGTACCGCACGATTGGACTGCCTGACATTGCCCGCCCCGCGCAAACCGTGCTACTCGCCGAGCGTCATCACGCCGATATACGTGCGCATGGCAAACCGGGGCATGGCGTTCTCGGCTATCCGCCGTTCGTTTGCACCGACGATCTCGACGCTTTCTTTGAGCCGGGCGAATGTCCCGACGGCACGCTGACAGGTGGCACATGGCCCAAAGGCGTCGCCGGAACCGTGACCGCCCCGCATACGGGAATGGCGAATATCTGTTTCGTGGACGGTCACGTGAAATCCGTCAAGCCGGAGCAAACCAACCCCGACCCGGTGAGCCAGCCGGAGCGCAATATGTGGAACGCGGCGCGAAAATAACCTCGGTTACTTTGTTTGCCAAACGTCGCCGGGCTTTAGTGACGCTTTCGCGCCCGCGCCTTGAAGCAATGCTCTCGCCCCGGCGTCGCCGCGCAGGTAGGCGTCCCAGAACGCCGTGCTTTGCGTCAGAATCGTTTGATGATGGTGCGGGTTTGCGCCGTACCGGTCGTGGTCGCCGAACGCAGAATGTTTCGCGTCCTTTAGCACCAGTTCGTACTTGTCGCCGGTGGGCAACGCTTTGTAGACTTCGCGGCGCCAATCGGCGACGTGTCCAGCGTTCCGGTCATTAGTAGCCACGGGAGCGATATTTTGCCGAACGCCGCAGTGTTGCTTCCGCCGTTACGCGCTTCCGAAGGGCTGAACATAACCGCCGCTTTGATCCGCGAATCGGTCGCAAGCGGTTTGCCCACTCACGGCTTGCGTCGTCACCGCGCCGAACGAGTGACCGCTCATCCCGACGTGCGTCATATCCAGCCGTCCAAAAAGAAGATGGTCTTTCGCGCCGCTCCAAGCCGTGATCTGGTCGAGCGTTGCCGCGATGTCTTGCGTTCGCAAGGTGAAGTTTTCCGCGTTCGCCGCCTTTGCCATCACTTGTCGAATCTGCGTGGAGGGCGTGTTCTTCCAAACCCCATCGTCGCTACCGGGGTGCTGAACGTGCACCACGACGTAGCCGCGCTTCGCCCAGTGGTTGCCGAGGTAGCCATTGTTGGAGCGCGAGCCGCCCAAGCCGTGGCTGAACAAAATCACCGGCGCGGGCTTGGTGGAGACGGGCAGGTAAACGCGCACGGGAATATCGCGCTTGCGTTTCGCGTCGGTGAACATCCAATCTCTGTA
>JACMIU010000367.1 GCA_014380985.1 Armatimonadota bacterium
CAGGGCGAGGCGGTCACGAACACCGATACGTTCCTATCGTTCCTGCCGCTTTGCCACGTTTTCGAGCGCACCACCGGCTACTATTTGGTGCTGGCGGTGGGCGGCACGATTGCGTATTCGGAAGGCGTCCGCACCCTCTTAGACGACATGGCGACCGCAAAGCCGACGATTATGGTTTGTGTGCCGCGTGTCTACGAATCGTTCGCCGACCGCATCAAGGGCGCGGTGGAAAAAGAGCCGGAAGCCAAGCAGAAGGTGTTTAATGAGGCACTAACGGCAGGACGCGAGTACGCTGAAAAGAAACGCGAAACCGGTCACGCGGGACCCATCGCGTGGGCAAAGCACGTCGCGTTCGACAAGTTGGTTTACTCAACCCTGCGCGAAAAGTTCGGCGGCGCGATGCGCTTTTTCGTCGCGGGCGGCGCGGCACTCGACCCCGAAGTAGCGCGGTTCTTTGAAGCGTTTGGGCTGCCGATTGTCGAGGGCTACGGCATGACCGAGGCGTCCCCGGTGATGGCGGTGAACCCGAACCGGCGCGTGAAAATCGGTACAGTCGGTATCGTCCTGCCCCGCGCCGAGGTGCGAATCGCGGGCGACGGCGAGATACTTTTTAAGGGCGCGAACATCATGCGCGGCTACTGGAAGAACGACACGGCGACCGCCGAGGTGATTGACGCCGAAGGCTGGCTCCATACCGGCGACATCGGGGTTTTGGACGACGAAGGCTACCTAAAAATCACCGACCGCAAAAAGGATATTATCGTGCTGGCGAACGGCAAGAATGTCGCGCCGCAACCGATTGAGCAGATTCTCAAGCAGTCGCCGTTCATCAGTGAAATCGTCTTAATCGGCGACAAGCAGAATGTCGTGACGGCGTTAATCGTGCCGAACCGCGATAAACTCAAGGAATGGGCGACCGGCGAGGGACTATCGTTCACCACCGACGACGAACTGCTTTCGCTCCCGCAAACGGTAAAGAAAATCAAGGGCGAGATTGACACGCACAAAGACCGATTCGCCGACTACGAGCGCGTCAAGAAGTTCGCGCTTCTCAATGCGACGTTCAGCGTGGACGGCGGCGAACTAACGCCGACGCTGAAAATCAAGCGCAAAGTGGTGCTGGCGAAGTACGCGAAGGAAGTCGCGGCGATGCGTGGCGATAGCGACGATTAGGCGACGATTAAAGGAAGGCAAAACAAAATGGCAATCAAGCATGACACCCCGCTACCGACCGAGCCGGTGGTGATTGTACCGAACCAAACAGAGGAACTTCTCTACACCCGCGCTATGTTGGAGTTTTTAGAGAACTCCGGGTTGATTGAGGGACGGTTCGAGTTGGTGAACGGAAGGATTTATAGCAAGATGGGACAAAATCTGCCGCATAGTCTCAGTGTGGGACGGCTAACACGCTACTTAAACGGTATTGAATCGTTCCAGTCGGAACGTGTTGTTTCCGACGTTTTGC
The DNA here is from genome assembly GCA_014380985.1 of Armatimonadota bacterium. Classification (GTDB taxonomy): domain Bacteria; phylum Armatimonadota; class Armatimonadia; order Armatimonadales; family Armatimonadaceae; genus JACMIU01. Next base: position 1,466 of record JACMIU010000367.1, read on the forward strand.
TTAATCTCGCGCCGGAGCGCGAACATCCCGCTCCTGATGTTCTTGTGCTACGTGAATACAAGGGCAAGGGCAAGCCTGCGGGAAGCGACTTGCTTTTAGCCGTCGAAGTGTCGGACACGACACAAAGCCGCGATTTCGGCGGCAAAGTAGAAACCTATGCCCGCGCTGGAATTGCCGAATACTGGGTGTTAGAATTGCCAAAGCGGACACTAACGGTATTCCGAACCCCGGATGCTGTGGCAGGGACGTGGGGAAGTAGAAACACTCTCGCCGAAACGCAAACCATCGCGCCCGAATCCGCGCCAGACGCCCTTATTCGCATTTCCGAACTTCTGCCCCTGACCGATTGAAACAAAAGGAAACCCGCTCCATGAATACCGATTCATTACGCGCTTCGCTCGACAAACTGGTGGCGGCAGGTTGGGAAGTCAAGTTGTACGACGCGCCGCAAGCGGTTCCCCTGCCGCTTGCGAACCGATACGCCGATGTGCCGGACGATTACCGGCTGTTTCTGTCATGGGTCAAAACGTGCGCGAGTCCGCGTGGCACGGATTGGTTTCTTACCTTGCCGGAGTTTGCCGGAGAAGCCGACAACCGGTTCGCGTGGAACGAATGGGAGCGGCAGAGTATCGCGTCGTTCGAGGGCAACGTGGAATGGGAGCAAGCAACGCGCACGTTTTGGGATACGCACCTGCCAGTGTTTTTGTCGGCGGGAATGTACTCCTACGTCGCTTACGATTTGACGTCACCACGCCGTGAACTGGTAGGCGCAATCAACCTACATTGGGAGGAGCCTCGCCCCCGCGCCGAATCGTTCACGGCGTTTGTCGCCGACCTCGCGGCAGAAAAACGTCCCGGTCCTCCTCCGGTCAAATGCCGCAAACTCTCCCCTAGCGAAAAGCAACTTTTACAGGAACTGTTCGCGGGTACACTTATCGCGCCGGAAGAAACCGGCGACGTGAAACTAACCGTGCGCTTTTTGGAACTCATGCGGGAATCCGGTGTTTTGCCGGATCGCTACGAACTTATTGACGGCGTGATTATCAAGAAAGAGCCGCGTATCACGCTCGGCGATTACCGCCGGTTTCTCGCCGAATATCCCTAACCGACCGAAGGAAGCCAACCCATGCACATTGCCTCCCCTGCCGCCCAAACCGACGCGCCGGACGCGCCCGACATTCCCACCCCGTCCATCGCGCAACTGCTTGCGCTGTCGCTGTTCTGGTTTCCGATCAATATGTTCTGGACGGTGATGCTGACGAACTTTCTGCCGGTGCGCGTCGAGGAGTTGGTTGGTTCGGCGAGTAAGGGAACGTACCTGTTTTATATTTCGATGCTCGGCGCGGTGGCAACCACGCTGGTGCAAATTGTCGTCGGACCGGTGTCTGACCAATCCGGCGCGAAATGGGGGCGGCGTCATCCGTTTATTTTGTGGATGACACTCGGTTGCGCGGTGTGCAACGTCGCGTTCGCCTATGCAGGAAACTTCCCGCTTCTGCTTCTGTCGTTTTTCGGCATTCAACTGCTTTTGAACGCGGCGACGGGTCCGTATCAGGCGTTGCTTCCCGACAATGTTCCGGCGTCTCGGCACGGCTTGGCGTCGGCGTACATGGGCGTCGCGCTTCTCGTCGGGCAACTCGCGGGCGCGGCGGCGATTTTCAGCGTGAAGTCGGTCGGTATGCCCGCTATCATCATCGGGATTACCGGCTTGCTTCTCGCCAGCATGGCGATTACCGTGACGTGCGTTCCCGACCGTCCCGCCGCGCCGAACGAACAGCGCACTGTGACCGAGATGATTCACGACATGACCGACTGGCAAATCAAGCAGAACCCTGATTTCTACGGACTGCTCCAGTCGCGCTTTTTCATCAACCTATGCTACTCGACCGTGACGGCGTTCATCCTGTACTACCTGAAGGACACGATTTTGTACGCGGTCACGGACGAAAAAGCACGTGCCGCGCAAGCCGACCAACTGTTAACGCAGGTGCTAATCGCCGTGACGCTATCGGCTCTTGTCGGCACACTTATCGCCGGACGCCTCGCCGACCGCGTGAGCAAGAAGCAGATAATCTACGTTTCGTGCGCGGTGTTAGGCGCGGCGACGCTGGTGTTCTGCCTGACGAGCAGTTTCATCTGGGTACTCATCCTCGCCGGGGTATTCGGCTTAGGCTGGGGCGCGTTTCAAGCGGTGGACTGGGCGATGGCGTGCAACCTGCTTCCGAAAGGCGGCACGGCGAAATATATGGCGGTCTGGCACGCCTGTTTGACGCTCCCGCAAGTGGTCGCGCCCGCGTTCGGCATCGTCGCCGATTTGCTGAACAAGCAGTTCGGGCGCGGCATCGGGTGGCGGGCGGCGATGCTTTCCACGGTGATTTACTTAATCGCGGGGGCGTTGCTACTGATGCGGGTACGCGAACGCGACACGGCGGGGTAGGCGAGATACTCCATTGGGTAATGGGGTTCAGCCATAGGTTATTGGATTGTTTGGGTGTTGGTCATCAAGTTAGGTTGTTAAGCGGGTGGGGTTTGGTCGGGCTGAAGATCGAGTGACGGCTGGCTGTACTCTCGTCTTTGCGTGGTCTGTGCGTGGTCTGTGCGTCGTCTGGGCGTCGTCTTTGCGTCATCAGCCGGCGCTGGCGTCGCGCAGCGCCAGTCGCATGCGCA
>JACMIU010000368.1 GCA_014380985.1 Armatimonadota bacterium
CTTAGTCACGGAGAGCGCGACATCTGCTCCCTGCGTCTTCGTGGCTGACTTCTTCCTACATCACCGAGAGCGGTTGGAACCGCCGCGCCTGAATCCCGATTTGCCGGGCGAGTTGCCCCGCCGCTTCGCGGAAATAGCCCGCCATTTCGCCGTCCGGGTCGGAGATTAAGACCGGTTCGCCGTCGTCGGAGCCTTGCCGCACGGCAATCGAAAGCGGGATTTCGCCCAAAAACGGCACTTTGAGTTCCTCCGCCGCCGTCGCCCCGCCACCGTGACCGAAGATATAGTATGCCTTGCCGGTATCGGGGGCGACGAAGTACGCCATGTTTTCCACGACGCCGAGAATCGGGACGTTGAGACGCTGGAACGCCCGCAAAGATTTCACGGCGATACTCGCCGCGACATCCTGCGGCGTGGTAACAATCACCGCGCCGGAAAGCGGAATCGCTTCCGACAAGGACATCGTGACATCGCCGGTTCCCGGTGGCAGGTCAACGAGAAGGTAATCGCGCTCGCCCCAATCAACGTCGTTCAGGAACTGATTGACGACTTTTGAGAGCATGGGCCCGCGCCAGACCACCGGTTGCCCCTGCGGAACCATGTAGCCCATCGAAACCGTGGCGACGCCGTGGCGTTCGAGCGGCACGATACGCGGCACGGTATTGCCGTCCGGGAGGCGCACCGCGACTTGTTGCAACTCCTCGTCCTCCAAGCCCATCAGCATCGGGATTGTCGGACCGTACACATCGGCGTCCATCAAGCCGACCTTCGCACCCGCCTGAGCGAGAGCAATCGCAAGGTTCGCGCTGACGGTGGATTTGCCGACGCCGCCCTTGCCCGACGCGATAGCGATGACGTGCTTGACGCCGGGCAGGACTTTGCCGCCCATCGGTCGCTTGGTCGGAACCCGCGAAGTTATCTCGATTTTTAGCGCGGTCACGCCCGGCACTTGTGCCATCACGGCGTCGCGGCAATCGCGCTCGATTTTTGCCTTGAGGGGGCTTGCCGGGGAGGTTAGTTCGACCTGAAATGCGACATTGCCCTCGCAGATTTTGATATTTTTAATCATGCCGAGCGATACTAAATCGCGGTGCAGATCCGGCTCTTGCACGGTTTTTAGCGCGGCGGTAATCGCCGCCTCGGAAACCGTTTCGGAAAGGGGGGCTTCGCCATTCGGCGAAATATTTTCGTTCATTTTTCGTCTTTCACTCTAAGGGACAATATCCGCGTGTTTTAGTTCGCGTTATTGCTTGGGTACAAACGGGGCAACGGGCAAGCCGGTACGCTTACAATCGCCCGAAGGACACGTATAAAGAAAGTATACAAACAATGGAAACCTATCGCACACTATTAGTCATTCCTGATCCTGCCGAACGCACGGCGGCACACGCCGTGCTTACCGACGCCGGGGAACAGGTTGTTGGGGAGGCGGCGACACTCGCCGAACTCGAAGCGTCCTTCAACGACAACAGCCCGGAAGTGGTGCTACTGGATGCTACGCTTTTGCCGATGCCGCAGGAGTTGCGCGATCTGCTCCACCCGGCGGCACTCGTGGTGGTGCGCTCCGCTGAGCCGGACACCGAAACGCTCCTCGCCATCACGCATAGCGGAGCGTTCGCCACGCTCACCAAGCCGTTCACGCCCGAAGATGCGGTTGCCGAAATCGCTCTTGCCGTGATGCGGAACGAGGATTTGCTCCAGTGTAACGCCGAACTTGATAAGGTGCAAACGCGCCTCGCCGACCGAATCGTTATCGAAAAAGCGAAGGGCTTGCTGATTCAGCACGAGGGCTTGACCGAGCCGGAAGCGTTCAAGCGGATCCACTTCGCGGCGCGAAAAGCGAACCGCACGATGCGCGAGGTTTCCGACGAAACCGTGGCGCGTTTCGCCGACGGTGTTGGCAACGCTTAGGGGCGGGGATATTCCATCCTCCGGTTGGGAGCCTTCGGCTTGAGTATCCTTCGGATATGAGGAGAGCTACCGACGATAGGGTAGCACGTACCCGCAGGGTACACAGGCGGAACGCCCCACCGGAGGATGAAATATCCCCGAAGGCAAGAGGAAAGCACGGCGGGCGCGGCGAACAAACGAGCATCGCGCCCGCGAGCGGTAGCGCGAAGAACCGAAAGGAACCTAACTTTATGGCAGTACCAAACCCGGACGTTACCCCGTCCTACTCGCTCGCGGACTTTATCGCCCGCACCGGCGAAAAAGACAATCCCGGCAATGTTTTTGAATTAGAATCGTCGAAGATGCTGGAGATTCGCGTCACCGGGCGCGTCTGGACAAAACTCGGCGCGGCAATCGCGTATCGCGGCAATATCAAGTTTATCCGCGAAGGGATGCTCGAAGGCGGCGCGATGAAGGCACTGATGCGGATGGCAACCGGCGAAATGACGCCGCTCGCCAAAGCCGAAGGCAACGGACTTTTGTACGTCGCCGACGCGGGCAAGGAAATCACCGTGCTTCAACTCAACGGCGACTCGATCAACGTTTCCGGCAACGACCTGCTGGCGTTCGAGGATACCGTAAAATACGAAATCACGATGCTTCGTCGCGTCGCCGGAATGATGGCGGGCGGTTTGTTTTCGGTGCGCCTGACCGGTGTCGGCATGGTCGCCATCACCACGCACGGCTACCCGCTGACGCTTCGCGTCACACCGAACGACCCGGTTTCCACCGACCCGAACGCGACGGTGGCGTGGTCGGAAAACCTGCAACCGGAAATCAAAACGGACATTTCGATGAAGTCGCTAATCGGGCGCGGCGGCGGTGAAACGTTCCAAATGCTGTTTCGCGGCGACGGGTTCGTCGTGGTGCAACCGTATGAGGAAGTGCCGGTGATTACGAGCGGGGGCGGGTAGGACGAAGCGTTGTCCGCAGGGCATTCGCCCCACGTCTGCGGGCGTCTTCGACGCCGAATGCCCTCCGGGCAAACCAAACCGGGCGGCTAACCGACAAACCGAGCGTCGCGCGGTCGCCCTTGCCCGGAGGGCATTC
>JACMIU010000369.1 GCA_014380985.1 Armatimonadota bacterium
GGTCACGGTCGCGCCAATTCCCGTTGCCGTTGCCGCGTTGCTTATCGCGCTTGTTCTTGTTTTTGTTTCGATTGTTGCCTTCGTAGCGTTCCTCATAACGGTCGGTGCGCGGGTTGTCCCATGTTAGTTGGAACCCATAGCGACTACTCCCGGCTTGCCAGTCGCGGATTTTTACCACCGTGGTGTAGTTGTTTTGTGCGCTCGGTTGCTCCAGAATCTGAATGTCGCCGCGCCCGCGAGTGTTAGACAAGCGAACCCGCGTTGCACGGTTCGGAAGCCGCCCGTCAACGTCGTACCGTCCGTCACGAACGCCGCGCATATTGCCGTCGGTACGAACCTCGCGCCCGTCAATGCGGACAAAGCCGGTGTCGTCCACCTCGCCCGTCCAGCGCAGAGTGTCGGCGTGTGCGACCCCGGTGATTGCCAAACCCGCTACCAATGCGGCAACCATGCCGCCGATTTTTTTTGCTATTCCTGTCATCGTGTGTACCTTTCCTCAAACCAATGAGCGTTTTCGTCGCTCGTGTAGTGGAAACGTGCGCCGGTTGCGGTTTGTGACAGGCGAGACAAATCAGTAGGTGCGTTCGCCGAGGGTAGGGACGGAAACCGAGGGGGGAGGGGTTTGCCCCGCCGCTTCGTACACCGACCGGGCGAACGCCAAATGCTCCGGCGAACCTATCGTGAATAGTGCGGGGATGTCGCCCATCGCCAACCCTTCTTTCGCGGCTAAGATTCGCGCCACCGATTCGTCAATCCGCGCTTCGGAAAGTTCGCCCGAATGCACGGCGGCAAGAAGCGCGTCGAACGTCGTCCGTTGTGTTTCCGCGTCGTGACACACGAGCAGAATATCCGCGCCCGCCTGCGCCGCCATGACCGCCGCACGGGGCGTTCCCCATGTGTCGGCGACCGCCTTCATCTGCAAACAATCGGTGACAATCAAGCCATCAAAGCCGAGTTCGCCGCGCAAAAGGTCGGTGAGGATCGGCTTCGATAAGGTTGCTGGAACGCCGGACGGGTCAAGTGCCGGAAACAGAATATGCGCGGTCATAATTGCCGGAATCTCGTTTCGCACGGCGGCGGCGAACGGCATGAGTTCGCGGTTCTCGATAACATCGCGGTCGTAGCGGATTGTCGGCAGAGCGAAATGGCTGTCCAAATCGGTGTCGCCGTGACCAGGAAAATGTTTCGCACACGCGAGTATTCCGGCATCGTGGTATCCTTGCGATTGCGCCATAACCATGCTACTAACCAAAACGGGGTCGCCCCCAAACGAGCGGTCGCCAATTACCGGGTTTGCCGGGTTCGAGTTGATGTCGGCAACCGGTGCGAAGTTGAAGTTCACGCCCACCGCCAACAGTTCGGTTCCGATGATTCGCGCCGCTTCCACGACAAGTTCAGGATCGCTGATGCTGCCGATAGCCTGCGCGGACGGAAACGCGGTAAACGGTGCGCCGAACCGCGCCACACGCCCGCCCTCCTGATCCACGGCGACAAACAATGGCACACGCGCCAGCGACTGTAATTCGTCCACCATAGCCTTGACACGCGCCGAGTCGGTAGTCTCGCCGGGTCGCTGAACGTTTCGCGCAAACAAAATCACCGTTCCCGCGTGCAGTTCGGTGACAACACGCCGCGCCTGTTCGTTGACGTTCAAGAAAGCGTCGCCGGGTTTATCGTCTGTGAAACCGAGGCACAACATTTGCCCGATTTTTTCGGGTAGCGAAAGCGATTCTATGGAAACCATGCCCCGATTGTACCGCGCCCCTGCCGAAAGTCCTATTTCCCGCGTCTAATGTTCGCGGTATCCTGAAGCCGTATGCTAAACCGACTGCTATATTTCCTGACTTGGACACCGGCAAAAATAATCGTTCACGCCCTGCTTTCGTATTTGGGGCGCGGAAAGATTCAAGTTTTCGGCGCGGAGAATGTGCCTCGTACCGGGGGCGTTCTGCTCTGTCCGAACCACGTTTCGGACGGTGATCCGCCCACGATTGCCGTAACCTGCCCGCGCAAAACTCCCTACTTCGTGGCAAAGCGAGAACTGTTCGATATTCGCTATCTCGGCTGGTGGCTACGTCTTTGGCGTGTGCTTCCGATTCAGCGCGACGCCGCCGACCGTGCCGCGCTCCGGCAGTTTGAGAACCTGCTCAAGTGCGGGGAAGCCGTGGTGCTGTTTCCCGAAGGCGGCGGCAACCCCGAAGGCGTGCTACAACCGCTCCACGCAGGCGCGATGCTGATTGCCCTTCGCGCCAAGGTTCCGGTGATTCCGGTCGCACTGAAAAATACAGGCGTCGTTTGGACGTATGGCGATGTGCTGCCGCACCGCGTCTCTACTCCCGCGCCGCTTTCCGTGACCTACGGCAAGCCGCTTGACCTATCCGATTTGTACGGCAAGCCCGGCGCGACCGAAGCCGCGACGCGCCGTCTGACCGAAACACTAGCGCGAATGCTCGATCAACCGGTTCCCGTGGGGAAGCCGCGCAACCGGTCGGCGGAAGAAACGAACGAGTAGCGACAATCTTTCCCGTTTTGTGTTACCATTCGCCTTATGAAAATCACCGACTGGAACGTTCGCGCTTTTGATGTGCCGATGCGTTCACCGTACCGCTCCGCACAGCGCACAACGACAACCGCGCATAATGTTTTGCTAATCGTCACTGTGGACGGCGAACATGCCGGGGTGGGGGAGTCCGCGCCCGCGACCTATGTCACCGGCGAAACGCAAGAAATTGTTCGCACCGCGATCGAACGGTTCTTTAGTGGCCATGCACCGGATTCCCCGGAGTCGGTACTCGCCCGCGCCCAGACCGACCTTGCCGCTTCCCCCGGCGCACTCGGAGCAGTAGAAATCGCGGTGCAGGACGCGGTAGCGCGAGCTAACGGTGTGCCGCTCTACCGGTTGCTGAACCACGCCACGTCAACCGAACCCGGCATCCTACGCCGCACCACCGATTTGTCGCTTCCACTGTTGTCGCCGGAAGAGGCGGGACGACGTGCCGCTGACGCGCACGGGTTTCGCGCTTTCAAAATCAAGGTCGGGGTGGGGGACATCGCGGAAGATGTCGCCCGCGTCCGTGCCGTCGCCGACGCCGCGCCGCACTCCACCTTGCGGCTTGACGGAAACCAAGCCTTCACGCCTGCCACCGCGTTCGCGCTTTTAGACGGACTGACCGACCTGTTCGCCCGAATCGAACTGTTCGAGCAACCGACCGCCGCGAACGATGACGCCGCCATGCTTGCCGTGCATCGCGCCCTGCCAAACGCAATCCCGGTGTTCGCCGACGAGTCGTGCCACGATGCGGAGGATGCCCGCCGCTTGATCGAGGGAGGAATCTGCGGGGGCGTCGTGCTGAAACTGGCGAAGTCAGGGCTGTCCGGCGCGAGCAAAATCGTCAAGGCGGTGCGTGAGGCGGGAGGTACCTGCCTTTTCGGGTGCATGATGGAAACGCGAATCGGTATCGGCGCGGCACTGCATTTAGCGGTGGCTTTGGGCGAAACCGTTGTGCCAATGCTCGACTTAGACGGGCATCTGCTTACCTACGACGCCGGTCTTCTTACGGGGGGCTTCACGCAAATCGCCGACGTGCTGGAAATCGCGCCCGGCACGTTGGGGCTTGGCGTCAGCGTGGTTGACGTGTAGAAAAGCGCGGTATACTTTGTGAAGGAAATCACAATGTCTATCGTTATTGGCTCGGTTCCATACCTGAATGGTCGCCCGCTCATGCGCTGGTTCACCGACACGCCGCAGGGCAGGGCGTCCGGCGTCTCGGTGGTCGAGGCGGTTCCGTCGCGGCTCGCGCAGATGCTGGAAAAGCGCGAAATCGCCGCCGCGCTCGTGTCATCGGTGGAACTGTTTCGCGCCCCCGGCTTGACCTACGCGCCCGGTTGCGCCGTAATAGCCGATGGCGCGGTGGAAAGCGTTCGCGTATTTAGTAAGGTTCCCGTCGCCGACATTCGCCGCGTCGCGCTCGATACGTCGTCGCTCACCTCCGTCGCTTTAACGAAAATTATCCTGCGCGAACGCTATGGGTTAAGCCCCGAATATGTGTCGTGTCCGCCCGACCTGCAAGCCATGCTTGCGGACGCCGACGCCGCGCTACTGATTGGCGACCTCGGCTACCGCGACTACGGCACGGCTTATGTCACGCTCGACCTCGGCGCGGAGTGGAAAACGCTCACCGGTTTGCCGTTCGTGTACGCTTGCTGGATTGGCTACCCCGCGAACCTGACGCCCGAACTAATCGCGCTTTTGCAAACGGCAAAGGAGTGGGGGACGCAGAACCTACTCGCTATTGCCGACGCGGAGCATACGGCATTGGACGAAACACAGGCGCGGGCGCGGCACTACTTAACCGACATCATGCGCTACACGATGGGATACCGGGAAGAAGCCGCGCTCGCTCTGTTCGGCGCGAAATCTGGTATAACGGAGACATCATGAGTGACCCGCAATCGCGCTACGTATCCCGTGCCATCGAAGCACTCCGAAAATCGTCCGGCATGGCGGGGTCGGAATCGGTGCGCTACGTCGCTTTAGGCGATTCGGTCACGGCGGGGTGGCTCGAACATGGTGTACTCGATTCCGACGCGGCATATCCCGCGCTTTTTCGCAAACGCCTCGCCGCGCTTTTTCCGCAGGCGATGGTGTCGGTAGTTAACGCCGGACTTGGAGGCGAAAACACCGAAGGCATCCTGTCCCGGCTTGACCGCGATTGCTTGCGCCACGACCCGCATCTTGTCACCGTTTGCCTCGGATTAAACGACGCCCGCAAGGGGCGCGAGTTTCTGCCCCAATTCACCGATAATCTAACACAAATCGTAACGCGCCTACGGAGCGAATCGCACGCCGACGTGGTGTTAATCACGCCGAACATTCGCGGGGATCACGGAACCGACGACGGCACGGTCGGTGAGTTTGTGCGAACGATTCGGCAGGTGGCGCGAACCGCCGACATTGCGCTTGCCGACGTGTACGCGATTTACAACGGCGCGGTGCGAATGGGCGCGGAACCGGCGGATTTACTGTCGAATCGGTTTTCACACCCGACCCGCGAAGGACACACGATTTTTGCGAACGCGCTGATTGGGTATTTCCAGCCGTGACCGGCAATCGATTGGCAACAAAACGCGGCGAAACACCGTCTTATAAGGGTAAATCATCGAAGGAAAGAAAGCGAATGAACGAAAACACGAACCGAGCCGAAATCTCGCCGACCGAGGTAGAAATCATTGACTCCGAAGTCGAATCAAAGGATGCTAAAAAAAGCGTTTTGATAGCAAGTATAATCACTGCGGCGGTCGTATCTGCGGCGACGGCGGGCTATATCGTTTGGCGCAAGACACAGGCACAGCAGAAGTCCGGCGAAGATGTTCAGCATCTATTGGACAAAGCGCATAAGACGCTACACATTTTGGAAGATCGGTTGGACGATTTGCGAAGCAGCGTGGCGCGAAGCAAGAAGACCGACACCGGCACGGCAATGGCGTAGGCAGAAGGAAACCGGGGCGCGTATTCCGCGCCCCGTTTTTTGGTAAACTTATCGTCCGATAATCACTGTTATGTTGCAAATCCGGTACGCCTGATAGAGATTATACTCTCGATGTTATGAATGTGTCAAGGCGTTTGGGGATTATTTTTTGTACGCTTAAAATCCCGGCGTATTTCTTGCAGTATAAGTTTACGAAGAAGCGCCGCGCCCCCGCGTTGCTCCATAATGGCGCGATGGGAAGGCGGGAGACGAAACGTCCAACTTACCATACGTTCATTCTCCGGCACGGGAGGACGACCA
>JACMIU010000370.1 GCA_014380985.1 Armatimonadota bacterium
CTTCAAGAAGCGTTCAAATCTCTGCGCGGTGATCGCAAACTCACCGAAGCGGAGATTGATGTCGCCTTGCGTGAGGTGCGCAAAGCGTTGCTCGAAGCCGACGTCAACTTCCGCGTGGTGAAGGATTTTATTGCCCGTATTAAGGAGCAAGCGATTGGCGGTTCGGTGCTGGACGGTCTAAACCCGGCGCAACAGGTGATCAAAATCGTCCACGGCGAGATGGTCAAACTTTTGGCGGGCGAAGAGGCGGGCGCGGACAACACGCCGATTGTGACGGCGAAGGGTTTGCAAGACAAAAACGGACCCGCCCTGCTTAACCTGAAGCCGAACGGCTTAACCGTGATTATGCTCTGCGGTTTGCAGGGTGCGGGCAAAACCACGCTCGCCGCGAAACTCGCGGCGCACCTTCGTAAGCAAGGCAAACAGGTCGTCTTAGCCGCGTGTGACGTTCAGCGACCCGCGGCGATTAAGCAACTGCAAGTCGTTGGCGAACAGGCGAAAGCCCCGGTGTTCACCATTGTCGGCTCGACCGACCCAGTAAAAATCGCTACCGACGCCAAAGCGTGGGCGGAAGAGAAAAAGGCGAATGTTCTGATTTTGGACACGGCGGGGCGTCTTCATGTGGACGAGACGCTGATGGACGAACTCAAAGCCATCAAAGCCGCGACACAGCCCGACGAAACCCTTTTGGTCTTAGACGCAATGACCGGGCAGGACGCGGTGAATGTCGCCAAAGAGTTCAACGAAGTGCTGACGGCGACCGGCTTTGTGATGACGAAGATGGACGGCGACACGAGGGGCGGCGCGGCGATTTCGCTTCGCGCCGTGGTCGGAAAGCCGATCAAGTTTATCGGTATCGGCGAAAAGTTAGATGCTATCGAGCCGTTCTACCCCGACCGGGCGGCGTCGCGCATCTTGGGCATGGGCGATGTGATGTCGCTGATTGAAAAAGCCGAGGGCGCGTTTGACGAGAAACAAGCCGCGCAGATGGAGAAGAAACTCAAGCAAGGCAAGTTTGATTTCGAGGATTTTCTTGCACAGATGCAACAAATGCGAAAGTTGGGTCCGATTCAAGACCTGCTGAAACTGATTCCCGGCGTTGGTTCGGCGATGAAGGACGTCGACTTTTCGGCGGGCGAGCGCGAGATGGCACGGTTCGAGGCGATTGTGCGTTCGATGACGCCCGCCGAGCGGCGGCGACCGGAAATCATCAGCGGTTCGCGCCGCAAGCGGATCGCATCAGGTGCGGCGGTTCCCATCGCGGAAGTGAACGACGCGCTGAAAAAGTTCGACGAAATGCGACAGATGATGCAAGGGTTGGCGAACGGGAATATGCCGGGGATGCCCGGTGGAATGCCGCCGATTCCGGGAATGAAGCCCCCGCAACGCGGGATACCCGGAACAGGCTCGTCAGCGGGCTTTCCGCCGAAACCGCCGGGAATGGGCGGTAGCGGAGGCGTGGTCAAGCGCAAGGGCGCGAACACGCCCCCCGACAAAAACGCCGGTGGTTTGAAGTTTGGTGGGTTTCCCTTCAAACGGGGCTAATCCGCTCCGCTAAAAATTATTAGCGAAAAAACGATTCGCGGTTAAGGCGAAACACCGAAGGGTGCGGTACAATGCGCGGGCTAATCGGGTGATTGCCCTATACTATCAACTTTTGCAGTTGTTTGAATGATGTTGAGTAACCGCGAATGCGGCAACGATTCGCGGTTCGCCGCAGGAAAATGAGGAGCAGGTTTAACTAATGTCGGTAAAGATTCGATTGCGCCGTGACGGCGCGAAAAAACGTCCGTTCTACCACGTCGTCGCCGCGGATTCGCGCCGGGCGCGGAACGGTCGCTATATTGAGGAACTCGGTTACTACAACCCGATTGTCGCCGCCGAAACAGAATCCATCGTGGTTCTGAAAGAAGACCGTGTACGCTACTGGCTTTCTGTCGGTGCGATCCCGTCCGACACCGCCGCCGCGCTACTCAAGTCCAAAGGCTTGATGGCTCGTACCCCGGCACGTCCCGTGGTTGCCGCGCCAGTGGTTGCCGACGCGCCGGTTGTCACTGACGCTCCCGCCGTTGCCGAAGCGTCGGCGTCCGACCTATCCGCAACGGAAGGCACAACCGAAGTAGTCGCTGAAACCGTGGAAGCCGCACCGGAAACGGAAACCGAAGTCACCGCCCCGGCGGATTCCGTTCCCCCCTCGGAAACGACCGACGAAGCCACCGCTTAAGTCGTCAGTTGCATTGTTCTTATTCCGCTGATTCCCGCTTTATCGTAGCGGGAATCGTAGCGGTTTACGCGAAAACCAAAGTAGTACCCGTCGTTTCCAGTAGTAGCACAGCGTCAGCCCCCTCCGTGATGATGGCGGCAAGGCGGAGAACACCCTTTTTCGTACCGATTTATTTGCCCGGAAGCAAGTAATTTTGTGCGGGGAAAAACACGCCGAGGCGACTTTGAAACCGCCGAAGCGAAACGCCAGCAGGAGTCAACGCGAAATTGAAGCAGTTAATCGAGTTCTTGGTGCAACACTTAGTGGATGAACCGGAACAAGTGATCATAAGCGAAGTGGTCGGGGAAGAAGCGACGACGTATGAAGTACGGGTCGCCCCCGATGACTTAGGCAAGGTTATCGGAAAGCAAGGGCGCATAGCCAACGCTTTGCGAACGGTGGCGAAAGCCGCCGCGATGAAGGAAAAGAAAAAGGTTTACGTGGAAATCGTAGCACAGTAAGTGGTTAGGAAGGTGGCGAAAACTCTATCATGCAGAATGAAACGAATCCGACACCTTCCCCCCTCGTTTTTGTTGGCGAGATTACGTCGGCGTTCGGGATTCGCGGCGAACTGAAAATGGTTCCGGCGATGGACGAGCCGAAGCATCTGTTAAAATTACCGTTTGTGACGTTTCGCTGGACGCGCAAGACGCCGCTCCCGGAACGCCGTCTGAAAGTCGTCAGTTTGCGCCGCCATATGGACGCGGCACTGCTCACAGTGGAAGGCGTCCCCGACCGAACCGAGGCGGAGAAGTTTCCCGGCGCACAACTGTTCATCGAACGGCGTGAACTGCCCGCCTTAGAGGACGATGCGTTCTACGAAGCCGATTTAGTCGGAATGCAGGTCGTCACCGATACGGGAAAGGATTTGGGGTTGGTCAGCCGGGTGCTGTTCATCCCGAACGCGAACGATGTGTACGAAACGCCGGTCGCCATGATCCCGGCAATCGCCGAGGTGATTGTGAGGGTAGATCTGGCGACACGGCAAATCACGGTGCGCGATATTCCCGGCTTGCGTAAGGACGACGCTTAAACCGTGCGCGTGGATATTGTCACCGTGTTTCCCGACATGGTACGCCAAGCAGCGGGCGCGAGCATTTTAGGCAGGGCGCAAGCATCGGGTAAAATCGAACTGCACGTTCACGATTTGCGTGACTACGCGGCGAATCGGCATCGCTCCACCGACGATGCCCCGTTCGGCGGCGGCGCGGGCATGGTAATGCTTCCCGCGCCGCTTTTTGCGTGTGTCGAGGCGATTACCGGGGGCGCGGAGAACGTGCCGGTGATTTACACCGCGCCGGACGGCGAACCCTTCACGCAGAGCGTGGCGAGGGAGCTGTCCGCCGAAGCGCGAATCATAATTTTGTGCGGGCATTATGAGGGCGTGGACGAGCGCGTCCGGCAGTCACTCGTAACGCGGGAAATCAGCATCGGTGACTACGTGCTAACGGGGGGCGAACTGCCCGCATTGGTGATTCTGGACGCGGTAACGCGCCTTTTGCCCGATGTTTTGGGGAACGCGGCATCGCCGCACGAGGAATCGTTCGGGTCGGGCGAACCGGGCGCGGAGGTGTTGCTGGAGTATCCGCAGTACACGCGCCCCGCCGATTTTCGCGGCATGGTCGTGCCGGAAGTTTTGCAAAACGGGCATCACGCGAAAATCATGCACTGGCGGCGCACGCAGTCGCTGATACGCACCCGCGAGCGTCGCCCGGATTTGTTTGCAAAAATGTTACCGCTGTCGAAAAGCGACCAGAAACTGCTGGACGCCCACGACGCGGAAAAGAGTTTTTAACCGCCAAGTCAGGCAAAACGAAGTTTTGCCTGACTTGGCGGTTAAAATCGTGCGGCGGTTTTAGCGAACCGCCGTGGTGCTGTGAACCTGTGTCAACTTCGGGGAATCCGATTTTTGACCGCCGGGGGACGCGCCGTACTACCTATAAAGGAAACAGAAAAAATGGCAATCAACGCAACCATTATTCGAGACATCGAAATGGCGCAAAAAAAGGCAACCGTTCCGCAATTTCGCGGCGGTGATACGATCCGTGTCCACGCAAAAGTCGTGGAAGGCGGCAAGGAACGGCTACAGATTTTTGAGGGCATTTGTATCATGCGACGCGGCGAAGGTATCCGCGACTCGTTCATGGTGCGAAAGGTTAGCAACGGCGTTGGGGTCGAGCGAACGTTTTTGATTCACTCGCCGCGCCTTGACCGAATCGAAGTATTGCGCCGGGGCATGGTGCGCCGGGCGAAACTGTTCTACCTGCGCGAGCGCGTCGGTAAAGCGGCGCGTATCAAAGAGGACCGCAACGGTCGCTTCTCGCGCATGAAAACCGACCAACCGACCGGTAAATAAGTCGTGTAGCGGGGCGGGCATCGCCGAAGGGATGGGGTATAATAGCCGTAAATCTCACAGGACAATGCGAATGCCCTCCCGCGACCCGCGCAAAACCAAAATCATCAAACCCGCTCCGGCATCCCCGCCCCCCTCCGGGGCGGACGCCGGGGCGCGTCCCCTCTCCCAAAGGCAACGCGATCATTTGTCGCATCTTCACGCCGCGCAGGTCGGGCGACCCGAAGCCGTGCTAAACCGCGCCGTCACTGGGGTACACCGAATCGAACCGGCAACCCCGTTCAAGTCCGGCTCCGCGACACGCGCACGACAAAAAGCGAAACATCAGGCGAACCGCAAGCACGTAGACTGGGGCAAAATCCTGCTTCGCGGCGCGACGGTTGTTTTGTGCGCCGAACTGCTCGCCACGTTCGCCTTTTCGCCGCGCCTTTGGGTGCAAACCGTTTCCATGCGGGGCAACGCGACCGTGCCGACCGAACGGCTCACGAAGCGTCTCGCTTTGCTTCCGCGCACCAATCTTTTGCGAACGCTCTGGGAACGCCCGCGTCTCGTTGCCGCCCTTCGCGCCGAGCCGACCGTGGCGTCGGCGACAATTGCGCCCGTATTCCCGAACGGTTTGGCGGTGTCGGTCACAGAGCGCGTTCCCTTCGCCGCCGTGCAGTTCGATTCCGCACCCGGCAAATGGTACACGATGGATAAAAACCGGGTTCCGTTCCGCGTGTTCGATGGTGCGCCGGAGTCCGGTTTGCCGCTCGTGATGGTAGCGACTATGCCCGGTTCCGCGAAACCCACCCTCGGTAAAACCGGCGATGCGCCGGGTTTATCCGAAGCCTACACGTGCATCGCGTGGACGGCAAAGCAAGGCGGCAACTTTCCCGTGCAAAAAATCACCGTTGATAATGCCGGAAAACTATGCTTAAATAGAGCAGGCGACGTGACGGTAATGCTCGGACCGGGACTGGAACTGCGCGAAAAACTGCAAACGCTTTCGCTCCTATTAGATAAACGCGCCGACCTGCGCGGATCCGCGTCCACCGATGTCGCCAAAATCAACCTACTCGCCTATGATGCCCCGGCTCTCGTTCCCCGTCCCGATTCTTTGATGGGCGACGCGACACCGTAACCGAAACCTAAGAAAGCCGCGTATATTCGTTATGAGTATTTTTTCCGCCCCCCCGCGTAGCGATGCGTGGATTCCCCCCGTCGCCGTTTTGTCGGCGATTTTCGGTGTGCTTGCCGCCGCGTCGCTTCGCACCCAAGACCAGATTCGCGGCGAGGGCTTGCTCGGCACGCGCCCGCAACAGGTTTTCAGCGCGTATAACGAAGTGCGATCCACGGTTTCCGACCAGAAAAAGAAAATCGCCGACCTGCAATCGAGCTTGTCCAAGTATCAGGAAGCAGCGGCGAAAGAAACCGACAACGAGAAACTGCTGTATGCCGACTTGCAGAAACTGCAGGTCATGTCGGGCATTGTCGCCGTGTCCGGTCCCGGCGTCACGGTGACGCTCCGGGACGCCCGCAAGGTTCCCCCTAAGCCCTCCGATATGAGCGAACAAGAATATATTCAGTGGACGAACGGATACCATATCCACGACGCCGATATACAAACCGTGGTGAACGAACTGCGGGCGGCGGGCGCGGAAGCGATTTCGATTAACGATCAGCGCGTGGTGTCGTCCACCGCGATTCGTTGCGTCGGACCGGTGGTGCAGGTGAACGCGGTTCCAACTTCCGGGTCGCCGGTGGAAATCAAAGCGATTGGCGACCCAGAGGCGATTTTTTCCGGCTTCATCATGCCCGGCGGCGTCAAAGATCAGTACGCGATGACCGACCCGGCGATGTTCGCTATCGTGAAGTCCAAACGGCTGACGTTGCCCGCGTATTCCGGCGCGACACCGCTACGCTTCGCCGAAATCGCCACCGAGAAGAAAGCCGAACAGGCACAGCGCGACTCGGAAACCGCGACCGACACCGCGCCCGACCCACTCACCGGCGACACACCGACGAACAGCGCGACGACAAAAAGCGAGTCCCCCCGACCGGCAAAAGGAACACCGTAACATGAGCGTACAAAAAGAGATCGGAATGGCGTTTGTGCCGCTTCTTTTCGCGGGCGCGGGGTTCGCGGTCGGCACGTTTTTCTTTCCGTACACGATTCCGCCCACTCTCGCGCCGTATTTCTCCCTCGCGGCACTCGCCTGTTTGGACGCGATTTGCGGCGGGGTTCGCGCCGGGGTGGAAGGAAAGTTTCACCGCGATATTTTCCTGAGCGGCTTCTTTATCAACTCGCTGATTGCCGGGGGGCTGGCGTATGCGGGCGACCGCATCGGCGTTGACCTGTATCTGGCGGCAATCGTGGTTCTCGGATGGCGCGTTTTCACCAACCTATCGCTTCTGCGCCGTTACTTCCTGACGCAATCGCAACTGGCGAAAGGCACACGGGAGTAGTTCTCCTTCCATGCCAAAGGGCGATATTGTAGCCGGTCTCGACATCGGCACCACGAAAGTAGCCACCATTATCGCCGAAGTCGCGCACGAGGGCGGGCGCGTGGATATTCTGGGCGTCGGAACCGCGCCGTCGCAGGGCTTGCGGCGCGGCGTGGTGGTGGATATGGAGCGCACCATCGGCGCGATTCTGGAATCGCGGGACAAGGCACAGCGCATGGCGGGCGCGGAGATACGCTCCGTGGTCGTCGGTGTTACCGGGGAGCATATCGCGTCGGTGAACTCTAAGGGCGTGATAGCCATCACGCACCCCGACCGGCAAGTCACCGACGAAGATGTTGCCCGCGTCATGGAAAACTCCCGCGTAATCGTGCTTCCCCCCGACCGCGATATTATCCACGCGATTCCCCGCGGCTTCACCTTAGATGGGCAAAGCGGGATTCGCTCTCCCGTCGGCATGAGCGGAACACGCCTTGAAGTTGAAACGCACATCGTCACCGGCGCGACCACGTTTCTTCGCAACGTCGCCGGTTGCGTCGAACGCGCCGGTCTTGTTATTGAGGACATGGTGCTGGAGCCGATAGCGACCGCCGACGCGGTACTGATGAACGCCGAAAAAGACTTGGGCGTCGCCCTTGTGGACATCGGCGGCGGCACATCCGACATCGCCATTTATCAGAACGGCGATATTTGCTGGTCGGGCGTGGTTCCGGTCGGCGGCGTTTATGTCACCCGCGACATTGCGGCGGGGCTTCGCGCTTCCCTTGAAGAAGCCGAACGCATCAAACTCGAACACGGCACGACGCAACTAATCGGCGCGGGAACCGGGGCGACCTTCACCTACAATCACGTCGGCTCGGACGAGGAAGCGACCGCGAAAGCCGAACTTCTGGCACAGATTATCGAACCGCGAATGCACGAACTGTTCACACTGGTACGCGCCGAAATCAACCGGTCGAACTATGCGGGGCGGCTTCCGGCGGGCATGGTCGTGTCGGGCGGCGGCGCGATGCTCGCCGGGGCGCGGGATTTAGCGGAGGCAATCACGGGGCTACCCGTGCGAATCGGTTTTCCCGGCGGCGTCGGCGGGCTTGGCGAATCGGTGTCCTCGCCGTCGTTTGCCACCGGCGTCGGGCTGGTGCAGTGGGGCGGGCGGCTTCACGCAGGGTCGGAGCGCGGCGAAACGGCGGGCGGCTTTTTCGCGGCGGTGCGCGAATGGATTCGCCGCGTGCTTCGCGGCGCATAAACTGCGGCGGCGCGAAACGTCCCGGTATGCTGTAGAATACGAAAACCGCGAAACAAGAAAACTGCCCCGTTTGTCAAAAGCGGGGGGTCGGGAGAGGTACATGGCGATTCAGTTCACGCGCAACGGGCGCAAGGCAATGTTATGGGCGCAGGTCGAGGCGATGCGCCGGGGCGAACTTTACGTCGAGCCGGAGCATCTTCTCTTAGGCTTGACGCACGGCGAGGACACGGGCGCGTTGCGCCTTCTCGACCGTTTGAACCTGTCGCCGATTCAGGTGCGCGAGGCGATTTCCGTCTCGCTCCGCCCCGAATCGGCGGGAACGCGGGTCGCCTCGTCGCAACTGTCGCCCGTCGCTAAAAAAGTCGTGGAGCAAGCGCGGCGCGAAACCGAAGTCACGGCGGACGATTATGTCGGAACCGAGCATCTTCTGCTTGCGATTCTCACGGCGGCGGAAAACGGCATTGACAACCGCGAGGACGCGGGCGGCTATATTTCGCTTCAGTTCATGGGCTTGACGCACGAGCGGGCGGCAACCGCGCTGATACAGGCGGGCGAGGAAGCGAAAACGGCGGAAGCGGCGGGCGAA
>JACMIU010000371.1 GCA_014380985.1 Armatimonadota bacterium
CTGGCGCGTGGCTTCCGGGAGCCGCGCCAGATACGCTGGTGTATCGTGGAGCCGGAGCAGTAGCAATGTCTCGGCGGGCGTGTCTATCGTCTCAATCGCCGCGATTTCGTTCCAGTATACCAAGCCGCCGGGAACCGCGCCGGGCGCATCGGTGATACCGTATTCATCGGCAACCAGTGCCGGAGTCGTGAGCGAACGCACCCACTGCGGCACGGAGAGTAGCCAAGCCGCGACGCAAACCAAGAGCGGAAGCACAAAAAACGCAACCAAGTTGGCGAACAACAACAGAAACACGATCATCGCGGTTTGCACCGCCGCATTTAGTGCCACGTTTTTCTGATTCGCCGCAATCGCCACCGGTTCCAAAATCGTCTCTCCTTCGCGCCGACACGCCCCGTGAGGCAAGCGGTATACTATCGTTATACCGTTTTTCACACGAAGAAAGTTACCCTTTTTATGTCCGATATTTTGTTTGATAATCTGCTGGATTTGATTCGCCGCACGTCGTCCGACCTGCCGCCCGATATTCGCGCCGCGATGCAAGCCGGGCGCGAAAAAGAAGCCAAAGGCTCCCGTGCGCTGATGGCACTCGACACAATTGACTGTAACAACGCCGACGCCGCGAAAGATTCCGCGCCGATTTGTCAGGATACCGGCATGATCAAATTTTACGTCCATCATCCGGTCGGCTATGACACCGTGACACTCGAAGAAACCGCGAAACGCGCCGTCGCCGAAGCAACCGCGAAAGGCTATCTGCGGCAAAACTCGGTGGACTCGATTACCGGCAAAAACACCGGCAACAACCTCGGCGAAGGCACACCGCAGTTCCACTTTGGGGCGTGGCGTAAGCCCGAAGTGGACGTTCGCCTAATGCTCAAGGGCGGCGGTTGCGAGAATGTCGGGGCGCAGTATTCGCTCCCGACCGACCTGAAAGACCTCGGCAAAAAAGCCGGGCGCGATATAGACGGCGTGAAACTGGTGATTCTGGACGCGATTTGGAAGGCGCAAGGCAAGGGGTGTTCGCCGGGCTACATCGGCGTTTGCGTCGGCGGCGACCGTTCGGGGGGCTTCGAGGCGGCGAAAGAGCAACTGCTTCGTACCGTGGGCGACACGAACCCGCGCCCCGAACTCGCCGCGCTCGAAGCCGAGTGCGCCCAAATCGCCAACGGTTTGGGCGTCGGTCCCATGGGCTTCGGCGGCGACACCACGGTCTTAGGCGTCAAAATCGCGGCGCGAAACCGCCTTCCCGCATCGTTCTTTGTGTCGGTATCGTATGCGTGCTGGGCGCACCGTCGGCGCGGCTTCGTGCTGAATGCCGACACGAACGCCGTGACGCGCTGGCTCTACGAAACCGAAACCTTGCCGGAAACCACGCACGAATGAAAGGGAAGTAGTATGTTCGACTGGCTAAAAGGCTTCAACAAGCACAAGCCGGACACTTTAGGAACAGTTCCGGTTTACGATATTCCAACCAAAAAAATTATCCGCATTCCCGCCGCCGAACTTGCGCCGGGAATGATACAGGCACGGATAAACGGCATCGAAGAAGTAGTTTGGGTAGATGCTGGTCAACTAAGCGAAGGCAACATCAAGCATCCGCCGTTCGCCGCCGAGAGGCACCGCGAACTGGAGGCGATGTACGCGACGCTTAGCGAAGTGTATCCCATCTCGTTCGCAGAATGGGAGGAGGGCTTTCGGCGTGACCAAAATCCGGCAAACGAGATCGCTATATGGAAGCACATCGCCGACGTGTACGAGCGTTTCGCCTTGCGTGATAATCAGACCTCACCAGCACGACGTAAAGACTATTTTCGACTTATACTCACCTGCTCCAATTCGCCACGGCAAAACATCTGGCAGGTGACGCAGCTCGAAACGCTTTCCCGTGCCGAAGCCGAGCCGGTAGTCGCCGCTTTCTACAACAAGGAGGAATAGGTATGCCACTAACACTGACCCGTGAACGTGCCACGAACACCGTGGCGCGATTCGTCTACCCGCGCCCGATAACATTTGATGAGTGGCTGGAA
>JACMIU010000372.1 GCA_014380985.1 Armatimonadota bacterium
ATCAGCATCAAGACCGCGCCGGGAACCCAGTATCGCTCGTGCATCTGTGTACACAGCATCACGAACGCCCAGCCCGACATCGCCGCGCACCATGCGAGAACGCGGGGCGTCGGGCGTCGCCACACGCAGGATAGAAGGTAAACGATTGCCGCGCCGAAAAGGGCGATACCGACGCTCTGGTATGTCAGACCCGCGAACGCGACGCGGTTGTCGTTATTCACGGTTTTGGGGTCTAAGTGTCGCCATTCGAGGTCAACGTAGTTGGCGAGGCTCCAGATATTGAACGTGTTGAGCGTTCGGAAGCGGTAGAACCCGGCGGCGTCTGTGTACGCTTTGAGCATTTGCTCCCCGGTTCCCGCGAGCAGAAACGGGAGCGCGATGGCAAGAAGGGTGGCAAGACCCGCCGCGACCGCCGAGAGCAGGGGTTTCCAGCCGAACCGCTTGCCGCAGTAGAGAAGTAGCACCGGCACAATCACGATGGCTTGCAGTTTCACCGCGAGTGCCGCGCCGAGGGCAATACCTGCCGGAACCGGTTTGCCGCGCATCAGCAGTAGCACCGCGCAGAGCATCGGTAGCACCAGTAGGGCATCTGCCTGTCCCCACAGCGCGGCGTTGACGAAAAGCGGCAGCGACAGCGCGTACAAAAGCGCGAAGCGGCGGGCATACGTTTCGCTTTCGAGGCGGCGAAGGGCGTAGTAGCCGACCAGTGCGCCCGCGAGGTGCGCGGCGATATTGGGCAATTTGGTGAGAACGAGCGCGAGCGAACCCATTTCCTGTCCGCCGATAAGTTTACGTATCGCCTCCTGCGCGGTTAAAATATACAGCACAAGGGGGGGATAATTGCAGTCGGCACGGGTAAAATAGATACGCCACGGCGCATAGCCGAGCGATGCCCGGCTCCACGGTAGCCAGCACGATTCGACATCGAACGGAAACCAGATGAGCGGCACGAACAAGAGACAGGCGACGAACACCACCGCGATTAGCGAAAACGGGTTCGGCGCGGGAAGCCACAGCGAGGCGAAGGGTCGTTTCGGGGCGGGCGGCGTTTCCATACCCTTTATTTTCGGCACGAAGTACCGGTTTTCCTACTAAAAATACCATGAACGAAACAGAACCTATCCCTGTCACCCTCGCCACCACTCCCACCGTGGAGCAAACGCAGACGCCGCCCGACGAAAGCGGAACCGACCCGCGCACTTTGCGTTTATTCTATGACCCGCCCGGAACCGTGCGCCTTTCCGTGGGCGATTCGCACTCCTACGGCACGGTCAAACTGTATCAATCCGCGCCGCTGTCGCGTCCGAACCGCTATATCAGTTTGCAAAGCGGTAAGAGCGAGGAGATTCTGATGGTGTCTGACCTGTCCGATTTGACCGAGGAATCGCGCAAAATCGCCACGGAGGAACTGGCGCGTCGCTACCTGACGGCGCGGGTTTTGCGCGTTTCCGAAATACGAACCGAGTTCGGTATCACCTATTGGCACGTGGATACCGATAAAGGCGAGCGCGATTTCGTGATACAAAGTATGGCGGAATCGTGCCTATGGCTTTCCGACGACCATCTTTTGCTGACCGATTCGGATGGCAACCGGTTCGAGATTGTCAGCCGCACCGCCCTTGACGCTCCAAGTCGCGCCGCGATTGACTCCATACTCTGAAAAACACGAGAAGAAACGAAAATATGACAGAAGTTCCCCTACGCACCAGTGAAATCACGCTCGGTCAACTGCTCAAGTTTATCGGCATTATTCCGACCGGCGGCGAGATTAAGACGTTTCTGATGGAAACGAGTATCAAAGTGAACGGCTTGCACGAAAACCGGCGCGGGCGCAAACTGACGCCCGGCGACGTGGTGGAGGTGGAGGGTCACGAATCGGTGACGCTTCTCAAGGCGGATATGTAGCGCGGTCGGGGGTGTTCCACTCCCGCTTTACGGTGGCGCGGCGGGTTTCGCGTTCCAAGCGGCGAACAGGATGTTGATTCCCTGCGAGCCGAACACGGAGCCGACCACGCACATCAGTAGTAGCACGAGCAGTTGCTTCAGGAAATCCTTGATGTCCGCGCCGAGCGCGAGACCGGCGTTCGTCGCGCCGTTCGGGTCGGTTCCGGTCACTTGCGGCACGGTCGGCGGGGGGGCGGCAAGAAGCGCGTTCGCCCGCCAAAAGACGTAGGCGACCATCCCCATGCCGACGAGGAACAGGAAAAAGCCGAGATAGGCGGAAGCGCGGGGCGCGGAACTGTTGACGGAATTATTGACCTGGGGCGGCGACATTGCGGGAACGGACATAAGACGGGAAACCTGCGTTTAGGGTAGCACGGGCGTGGGCGCGTGTCAAGGTGGCGGGCGCGTTCGTCCCGCGTAAACGGCACGCCGTAACCTTTCGCCCCCGCGCCGCGTCCTACAATTCTATGCGAAACCTTTTCCCGCTCGCGGCAACCGTCGCCGCCACGCTCCTATTTCCTCCGTGCGCCGCGTTCGCGCAAACCGCGCACAACTTCCGATTGCCGGTCTACACACGCGGTTCGCTAACCGCGGGCGGGCGCGTCTGGACGGTCGGTAGTCCCGAAATGATCGCCGCTTCTAACGTCGTGGGTGTGTCGCCGAGCCGCGATTACAAGCACCTGCTGATCGTGCGCCAAACCCGCACCCTGACCCCGGCGACCACATCAAGGAAGCCGGACGACAACGCTCCCGGCGAACTATCGGTATCGTGGTGGAACGTCAAAACGCGCCGCTCCCGTGAACTGTGGCGGTGCGACCTGAAGCCCGGCGAGTTCGGCGATTTGTGGCTCGGTGATTGGTTCGCGGAGTCCAACACCGTGGCACTGCGCTTTATTAAGGGCAAAGAATACCGCTTGCTACTGCTCAAACCCGCTATCGGCGAGGCGAAAGAAGTGGTGTTACCGCCCACCGACTACAGCGGGCCACGCTCATCGCCCACACAAAACTACGCCGCGCTGGTTGACCCCGCTGGTTCCTGCGAAAAAGAAATCCACTTTTTCGACGCGACCGGCAAAATCGGCGACGCTATCGCCCTGCCCGGCACGGTCTATTTTCAAGGCTGGTCGGACGATGGCGCGGCGTTCCTTGGCTCACACACCACCGAAAACGCCGACGGCACGACCCGCAATCAGTGGTACGCCGTGAACCCGG
>JACMIU010000373.1 GCA_014380985.1 Armatimonadota bacterium
AAACTTCCCGCGGTACCACCCGAATTGCTCCCCCGCCATATAGAAAGGGCAAGCCACTTCGTTGCGCGATGTCGGGCGCACCCGGAGCGACTAATAAGCGGGCATGATGCCGACCGTTCGCCAAACTCTGCTCGGAGGGGAGTTTCACCCGTTTGTGCCTATCGCCTCGCACCACCCGGCGACTCTCTGAAAACGCACAAACGGTTACTTGCCTCGTCAACGCATCCTAAAACTATTCAGTTGATGTTATGCTACCACGCGGCGTCCCGGCTTGTCAACCGTTGCCGCGCCGCAACTTACTGGAGCGCGTCCGCGCCGGAAACGATTTCGGTCAGTTCCGTGGTGATTTTCGCCTGTCGCGCCCGGTTCAAGGAAAGCGTCAAGCCGGAAATCATTTTTTTCGCGTTGTCGGTCGCACTGCTCATTGCCGTCATGCGCGAACCGTGTTCGCTCGCCACCGAATCTGCCATCGCCTGATAAATCAGCGTGTCCACGTATCGTGGCAGTAGCCTACTCAAAATGCCTTCGGCGTCCGGCTCAAATAGGTATTCCTCGCCCCCTGCGGGCAGATCGGCGGCGGCAAGCGCGTCCTCCGCCACAATCGGGAGCAGTTGAATCACCGCCGGTCGTTGCACCAGTGCCGAGCGAAACTTCGTGTAAACGAGATAAAAAACGTCAATTTCGCCACTTACGTACATCTGGCGCACCTGCCGCCCGATGGCTTGCGCCTCCGCAAACGACACTGCCGTCATGTTCAAAACATACTCGCCGACCACCGGATTCGGGCGGCGTCGGAAAAAAATCTGTCCCTTGCGTCCGGCAAGAAACAAGCGCGTGTTTTCCGGCGCGTAGTCCTTCGTGACTTCGGTCGCTTTCTTCAGCAGGTTCGTCGAGTACGACCCGCAAAGCCCGCGGTCGGCGGAGATAATCAAGAAGCCCGCCTTTACCGCCGGTTCGCGCACTTCGAGCAGGGGGTGAGACGCCGTGCCGCCCGCGAGGGCGCGACCGAGCGAACCCATCATCTCGCGCATCTTGTCGCTATACGGGCGGGCGGATTGTACGCGGTCTTGCGCCCGTTTCAGCCGTGCCGCCGCGACCATTTTCATCGCTTTGGTGATTTGCTGAATGTTTTTCGCGGTCTTGATACGCGAACGTATCTGACGCATCGTAGCCATGTTCTGTTAATTTTCCTTACAAAAATCGGTAGGCGCGTAGTTTGCACAAAATATCACAAACACACCGCCGGGTTTATTCTACACGATTTTTCTCCGGTTTGTCATAGGCAGACGCTACGGAACGTAAGGAGCAAAAGGAAAAGGGCTACGGCAGTCCGGGGGAGACGGCACGGAAACCGCTAACGTAAAGCCCCCGGTCGGAAGGAGAGTATCTGCCCCGGAAGGAGGCGCGGAAGACGACCGCGTCCTCGTAGAACCACGAAGCACCGCGTAGTACCCTCTCCTTGTCGCTCGAGTCGTACCAGTCTTCGCACCACTGCCAAGCGTTCCCCGCCATGTCCAGCACACCATAGGGACTTGCTCCGCTCACAAACGCACCCGCCCGCGTCGTGCCACCCGCATCTCCGGGCGACAACTTGCTACACCACAGTTTGCTCCTGTCGAAATCGTTGCCCCACGGATACAGGTTTCCCTGGGTTCCCCGTGCCGCCTTTTCCCACTGCTCCTCCGTCGGCAACTTCATTCCCGCCCAATCGCAATATGCCTTCGCGTCATTCCACGAAACGTTCACTATCGGATGGTCTCTCTTGGACCATCCGGGGTTGAACTTGTTGCTTTTGTACTCCGGTTCCGGTGGCATCTTGCGCCCGGTCGCCTTACAGAACTTCTCGTACATCTCTACCGTCACCAGATTCTTATAAATGTAATATGCTGGCACGTTCACCGTGCGCCGTTTGTTATCGCTCCGGTCTTCGTCGCCCATCAGGAAATCGCCCGCCGGTATCCGTATCATCTCCGCGCCATCTTTGGGATTGATCTTCGTACCATCCGTGTTCGACTCGTTCGATGGCGGTAATGGCACAGCTACCGCCGTTAGCGTCACCGGGAGTGAAACGGTCTTGGGGTGCAGGAGGTTCACTGCGAAGAGTTGACCATCGTAGTTCGTGTTGCCGAAAATCAGCGCGAGGCGTTTTTGCCCCGCGACTGGTGACGCGGCGGTCCGGTTCTCGATCCCCTTTTTGGCAGACCCTCCCTGCGCGTGAACAATGGTGGGGACAACGGCGAACGTAGCGAGCAATAGGCGGACGGCGGGGCGGGCGGAAAGTCGGCAGATCATCGGGCGGGAGTTCCTTTGCTATGCCGCGATTGTATCACGGTATGCCGACTTGCTACAATGATAATGGCATAATGTGTGGCTCCGGTTGCCGCTCCGCTCTGAACGCGGTATACTTTCCTTCAATGTTCGTCTCGTCCCGCCGAAAGGAAAACCAAACCGATGACCGTATCGCCAACCGAATTGGATGATTTTACCCGCGCTTTTTCGAGCCGTGTGGATTCCGGCGAATCGCTGACTGCCGTGTTAGGAACTCTCGCCACCACGGCGACGAATCCGACACTCTCGCAAGCGGCGGCGGATTTAGTGAACGATTTACGCGGCGGGGCAACCTTGTCGCAGGGCATGGCAAAGCACCCGTCCGTGTTTGACGACGAGTACCGCACGGTGATCCGGCGCGGCGAAGCGACAGGACGCCTTGACGACGCCCTGCGGATTTTGGCGTAGACAACAAAAAGCGAAATTATGGAAGTATTAGTCGGAAAAACAAGCGCGGAAATAGAAACCCTCGTCGCCGGGACGCTGGGCGTCCCCGCCTTTCGTGGGCGGCAGGTCGCGCAAGGGCTATACAAACGCTTCCAACGCGACTTTGACAAACTCACCGATTTGCCGAAGGACGTTCGCTCCCGCCTCATCGAAACGTTCGCGCTTGCCCCGTGCCGCGTGACGAAAACCGATTCCGCGCCCGATGGAACCACGAAGTACCTGCTCGCGCTTCCCGATGACGAAGTGGTCGAAGCCGTGTTTCTGCCCTACGACGGGCGAACGTCGGTGTGTGTATCGTCGCAGGTCGGTTGCCCGATGACCTGCTCGTTCTGCGCCACCGGAACCGAGGGTTTGGCGCGAAACCTAACCGCCGGAGAAATCGTGGATCAAGTGCTTTGTCTTCAGGAACTGCACCCCGACCGGCGCATTTCGCACGTCGTTCTGATGGGAATGGGCGAACCGCTTCTCAACTACCCCGCCGTAATCGGCGCGATTCGTCTGCTTTCCGAGGAAGTCGGCATTTCGCTCCGACACATCACGCTCTCTACCGTGGGCGTCGTGCCGAATATCCGCAAGTTAGCCGACGAGAATATGCCGATAACGCTTGCCGTGTCGCTTCACGCCCCGAACGATACCCTGCGCTCCGAACTCGTGCCGCTGAACGACAAGTACCCGATTGCGGTGCTGATGGACGCTTGCCGCGAGTATGTTCAAAAAACGCGCCGCCGTATCACGTTCGAGTATGTGCTGATGGCGGGCGTAAACGACACCGAAAAAGAAGCGCACGAACTCGGTGCTTTGCTCCGGCGCGAGCCGTTAGTTTCGGTGAACACGATTCCCTACAACTCAACCGACGTGGCTTCGCGCTACCGCCGCCCGACCCCCGAATCGGCGCGGGCGTTCCGCGAAATCGTGGCGTCGTATGGCGTGACCATCACCCAGCGGCAGGAAAAAGGGCATAAGATCGCCGCCGCTTGCGGGCAACTCAAACGCTCCGCACTCAAGCCGGGGTCGGCAATGCGACCACTTCCGATGTTCGCCCACCTCGTTGCGCCTACTCCGACCGCCCCCGTGCTGGACGCTCAACCCGCCGTATGAGTGACGATGCCGCCGATTTGTTGGATATTCTTAGCGGCGAACGCGAAGAACCCGCGCCGCCGCAAAGCCAAATCGAGTGGCATTCCAAAATCGCGGAAGCCGTCAACGACCCGTTTCCATCGTCGCCTCGCCCCGCGTCTCGCGCCCCGATGTCCGGCGTCGCGGTGATTAAAACAACCGCCGCTTCCCTTAAAACGCACAAGATAGGGAAGGGGAACGGCTTCGCGGCGGAGATCGCGGCAACGGTGCTTCCGCTTGCCGCACCTGTTTCCCCCCCCGCCGACGGGCGAACGTCGCCTGCGGGTGAGAAAGGGGGAGTACCGGAGGCATCAGGCGAACCGGGAAGCCCTTCGCTACCGGAAGCCGAAACTCCCCTTTTCTCAACCCCGCCGGTGAGAAAGGGGATGGGGGAGGAAACCGACAAGCCCGCCCGGGCCCGTGAGCAAATCGAAAAACAACGCGCCGCGCTGAAACAAAAGGAAGCGCAAATCAGCGCGTTGGAGCGCGACGCTGCACAGACAAAACGCGACCTTGCCACCCTTCGCGCCGAACTCGACGCCGCCCGCACCGCCCGCACCGCCGCCGAAGCCGAAGCGACAAACTTGCGCAGGCGTGCCGAACGCGACGCGAAACGTGCCAAAGAAGCCGCCGCTGCGCCCGAACCCAAAGCGCAACCCGTGGCGACATCCACACCCGCCGCGCCGCAAAACAGTGTCGCCGTGCCGCTCGAAGACGCACTGCGCCGGATGCTACGGCGCGGCAAGTACGACGCCGTGTCTGATATTTGCAAGGAAGCGATTGCCGGGGGAGGAATCAAAAACGCGCCCGCAATGGTGCGCGGAGTTGTCTACGCCCTCTACGCCGCCGCCTTGTACGGTATCAACGAAGCCGACCGCGCCGCCGATCAGGACAGCCGGGCGGTGGTGGCGTTCCTCGACGCGGGCGCGGTCACGGAAGCCATCGAAGCGTTCACGCGCCTTTTGCACCAGCCGACCCTGCTTCGCTCCACCCTCGCCGACGACGCCACGCTGCTGCGCCGCCTTGTCGCCCTCGCCGACCGCGACAACCGCGCTGTGGAAATGCTGGCGGCGTTCGGGCGGGTACGTATCATCTCGCCGCAGGGATTCACACTGCTTCTAATTTCCTTGCGAAACAAACTCGGCAAGCGGGGTGCGGAAATCGCGGCAACCCTCGCGGCAACAGCAAAGGAGCAAAGCACCGGTGCGGGCGGAATCGGCGCGGACGAAACCGTGATTCTGCCGGGAACCGCGCTTTCCGCCGTGTCACCGCGCAAGTTAGCCGAAGCCGCCGAAAGCGACAACGCCGCGTTTGTACTACGGGTGCGTGACGCGCTGGCACAAATGCGACTCGGCGACCCGAAACACGCTGCGCTTGCCGACGCCTTGCTACTCGCGGTGGGGGAAATCAGCCGAATCGCCGTTCTACCGTACACGACCGCGCCCGGCTTCACGCCCCGGTGCGCGATCGTGGATGCATCCAACGTCGCCCGGCATAACGCCGACCCGCTCGCGTCCGACAAAGTTTCCCGCGTCGCCTCGCTTCTCACGATGCGCGACTTTCTTTTCCAGCGCGGCTTCTTTCCCGTGGTGTTAATCGCCGACGCCACACTGCGCTTCCAAGTGGACAGCAAAGCCGAATATCTGTCGCTCCTTGCCCGCAACATCGTGCGCGAAACCGCGCCCAACACATCCGCCGACGAAACGCTCCTAAAAGAAGCCCGCGACCGCGACGCCACCCTCGTTAGCAACGACCGGTTCGCCGACTGGGACGCCGACGCCGTGCGCCGCGTCGAACGCTTCGGCTTCGCCCTCACCCCGACCGGCGTCGCGCTGTTGCAACAGTAAACCGGGCTATGGAGATTCCGCGAGTTTCACGCTCACCGAGCCGATTTCGCCGCGCCGCCATACTTTAATTGCCACGGTTTGCCCGATTTTGTACGTTTCCAACGCCTTGCGGTAGTCCGCCGACGAAGCGACCGCTTTGCCGCTCAGCGACAAAATCACGTCGTTTCGTTGCAAACCGGCTTCTTGTGCCGGAGAGTTTTTGTACACGCCCGCGACCCCGACGCCCGAAATGCGAAGTTGTTTGGCGATACGCTCCTCCAAGTCGCCGGGAACGATACCAAGGTCGGCACGGCGGATTTTGCCGTTCTTCTTCAGCAGTTCCGAAATGCGAAGCGCGGTCGAAAGCGGAATCGCAAAGCCGATATTTTGCGCGTCGGTGCGAACCAGTGTGTTGATACCGACCAAGTTACCGGCAAGGTCAATCAACGCGCCGCCCGAATTGCCGGGGTTGATAGCGGCGTCGGTTTGTATCAGGTTCTCATACGTGCGGTCTTCCATCGTGAACGGGCGACCGAGCGCGGACACTACGCCCCCCGATACCGACGCCGCCAGTCCAATCGGGTTGCCGATAGCAATCACCGTTTGCCCCGGCGTCAGAGCGTCCCCCGTGCCGAGCGGAATCACCGGCAATGGCGCAGTTCCTGCGCCAGCGTTCACCACTTTGAGCAGGGCAATATCGGTCGCCTTGTCCGCGCCCACCGCCGTTGCCTTAAACGTCCGCCCATCTGCGAGCGTGAGCGTAATCGAACCGCCGGTATCCACGGCGTCCCCGACCACGTGTTGATTGGTGATGACGTATCCGCCCTGCAAAAGCACGCCCGAACCCGCGCCGGTCGGGACTTCACGGCTTCCGACGCGCCGTGCGCTGTACGGGTCGTAGGGGTCTTCCGCGATAACAAACCGTTGCCGTGCCGTGGTGTCAATCGAAACTACGGCGGGCGCGGCTTTCCGCACGGCACGAACAATCGGCTCGCTGTCCGGCGCATACGGCGGCGCGGCAACAGCGGAACCGGCAAGCGGGGCATCGGTGGAAGTGGAGGGGCGCGGCGACTGCGTTTGCGTCACACACGCGCCGATTGCGACACCGAGCGAAAGCAGGGCGACACCGGCAAGGGCGTTCGGGGAAAGAATCGGTTTCTTCATGCTCTCAGGATACCCGATTTCGTCGCGCCGCATCACGCCGCTTCCCTAACCACGATGCTTTGAGGTATCATAGTGCCTATGAGCAAAATAACCATCGCCCTTGTCGGGGCGGCGCACATCCACACCCCCGGCTTCGTCGGCACGATCAAAAACCGCTTCACCGACACCGTGACCGTGAGCCACGTCTACGACCACGATTTGCCCCGCGCCGAAAAAACCGCGAGTGAACTCGGCGCGACCGCAACCGCGAATCTCGACGACATAGCCGGAAACCCGAATATCGTGGCGGCAATCGTGTGTAGCGAAACCGTGCGACACGAAGCGTTGGTGCTGCCACTCATCGCCGCGAAAAAGCATCTTTTCGTCGAAAAACCGCTCGGCTTTGGCGCACCCGACGCCCGAGTTTTAGCGCAAGCGATGGACGCGGCGGGCACCCTTTTCTCCACCGGCTACTTCCGGCGCGGCGACGCCAAAATGCAGTTCCTGAAAGAAGCGGTAGACGCGCAAAAGTTCGGCACGATTACCCGCGTTCGGGGGTCGAACTGTCATAGCGGCGCACTCGGCGGCTGGTTCGATTCCGAGTGGCGGTGGATGGCGGATGTATCGCAAAGCGGTTGCGGGGGCTTCGGCGACCTCGGAACGCATATGTTGGACCTGCTTTTGTGGATGTTCGGCACGGCGACGAGCGTCACGGCGCACCTGTCGAACGGCACAAACCGCTACGGTTGCGACGAATGGGGCGAGGGGATGATTCGCTTCGAGAGCGGCACGGTAGCGACGCTCGCGGCGGGCTGGAACGATATTTGCGATCCGGTCGAGATGGAAATCTGCGGCACCGAAGGTCACGCCCTGATTGTGAACGGCAAACTGTGTTTGCAGGGCAAAGCGTTCGGCGATGCCAAAATCAGCGAACCTTACGCGGGCGAAATCGGCGCAAACATTCCGGCAGGCTTGGACGCCTTCCTAAATGCGCTTGTCACCGGCGAAAAATCCTCCGCTCTGGTTTCGGCAACCGAGGCGGCATATCGTAACGCCGTGATGAGCGCGTTCTACAGCGCGGCGAAAGCGGGTGTCTGGGGAAACGTGGCGAAGTAGGAACAAAACCACAATGCAATAGGCGAGGATGGAATACCCCCCAACTCGTTGGTGTAGCGGGTTGCAACAATTCGGTGTTTGCGGCGTCGAATGAAGGGAGGACGCGGCGGGCGTTCATCACGATTTCGAGCAGATCCGGCGAAACGAAGTTTCTGCCGACCGGCGAAACGAAGACAGGCGCAAGTGTGCGCCTCATTCTGCCGACTGGGGAAAGGCGAGGCGATTATGTCAACCAAGATTTTAGGGGCGAACAACGGGAGCGGTAGCCGGGGCGACGGTTCTACCGGTGGCACGGGCGGAGGTGGCGGGCGCAACACGATGGCGGCGGCGGTGCTGGCGGCGGGTTTGGTGCTGTCTACGATGATCGGGGTCTGGGGCATGACGCAGGTCAAGCAAGCCGACCAGACGATTGTGGTGACGGGTTCGGCGAAAAAGCGGATCGTGTCCGACAAGGTGATCTGGAAGGCGGGGGTGTCGTTTCAATCCACGAACCTGCAGGACGCCTACGCCGCACTGACCACGAATATGCCGAAGGTGAAGGAGTATCTCGTATCCAAAGGGGTCGCGGCGGACGAAATCACGCTGTCGGCGATTTCGTCACAAACGCTGACACAGCGCGGCGCGAACGGCGAAGATACCGGGCGGCTGTCGGGCTACTCGCTCCGCCAGTCTATCGAGGTGCGCTCTACCGATGTGGCGAAAATCGAGAAACTTTCCCGTGAATCCACGGAACTGATTAACAAGGGGATTCTTCTGGAATCATACCCGCCGGAATACGTGTACACGAAACTCGCCGATGTGAAACAGGCGATGCTGGCGGAAGCGGCGAAGGACGCGAAAGGTCGCGCCGAGAAAATCGCGTCCAGTGTGGGTAGCAAGGTCGGTGGTATCCGGTCGGCGCGAATGGGCGTTCTGCAAATCACCCCGGCGGACTCGAACGATGTGTCCGATTCCGGCATGAGCGACACGTCCTCGGTAGAAAAAGACATCACCAGCGTCGTCAGCATCACATTCGCGGTGAATTAGTTTTTTCTCCCCCTCCGCCCCCTCCGGGGGAACGCTACCCGCAGGGGGCAACGCCGGGTGCCCACCGGGACGGAAGGGCGGTGCATCGTGTAGCCTCCGGCGGTATTTGTGTAACCTGCGGTGCTTTTTTGGCGAAGCCAACCATACTCTTCACCACCGGAGGTAACACGATCCAACAGAATGTTGGCGCGGGTGTGGGGTGCGTAACCCCACGAAAAGCTATTCCC
Organism: Armatimonadota bacterium; assembly: GCA_014380985.1. GTDB lineage: Bacteria > Armatimonadota > Armatimonadia > Armatimonadales > Armatimonadaceae > JACMIU01. Next base: position 9,230 of record JACMIU010000373.1, read on the forward strand.
TTGTGGGCGGAGCTATTCCCTTGTGGGCGGAGGGGGGAAACTGAATAACCCTGCCCCCCTCCAACGAGGAAGGCAAAAAGACAAGATATGGGGAACACCACGGTATGCCGCTATAATAGCGTTGAGTTCCTTTTTTA
>JACMIU010000374.1 GCA_014380985.1 Armatimonadota bacterium
GCGCCGCTTCCGGTTCGCGCCGACGATCCCCCCGCGCCCGTTCCGTCGCCGTCACCCTCTCCCGCGCCGCCGACACCCGCGCCGTCCCCGTCTCCTGTGCCGGTTCCCGAAACGTCGCCCGTGCCGGAAACTCCCGACACAGTTCCCCCGGCAGACGCCGCCCCGGCAGAAAAGCCCGCGACCGATGCGCCGCAAAAGGATGCCGACGACGAAAAACGCAACGACCGACGCGATATTCGCAACAACGCGCTCAGTCGCTATCTGCCGAAGTTCACCGGATCGCTCTTTGACAACGTGTATGTCACCGGTAACGCGACGCTTTCATCACGCTCCAACAGCGTCACCGGGTCGTCCTCCGCGCAGTCGCAGTTTAACGAAATCAACAACTCGCAGTTTTTCGGAACGCGGCGTGTCGGACCGTTCTCGCAGAACATGGACTTAACCGTCACCGGGCGCGTCCTCGATGCCTTCACGCTCGACGGTCGTTTTTCCACCGCTAACCAGTCGTACCTGAATCAGGTATTCGGCATCAACTACCGCGCCAAAGGAACCGTGTTCAATCTCGGCGATGTTTCCGCGTCGCTTCCCGGCAACGAGTTCGTGACGTTCGCCCGCAACGTGCGCGGTTTGAAGTTCGAGCGCGACTTCGGCAATGGAATGCGGATACATGGGGTTGGCTCCTACACGCAAGCGGTCGCGCGGCGCGGCACGTTTCAGGGCAACAACTCGGTGGGCCCCTACCCGCTCGAATCGAGTTCGATTCTCGAAGGCTCCGAGCGTCTGCAACTAAACGGCGTTGACCTCATCGCCGGGCAAGATTACTTCCTCGATCCGCAATTGGGGCAGATCACGTTTCTCAACAACCGCATCATTAACCCAGAAGACACGGTGGTTTACACCTACGAGGCGCAAAACTTCAACACCACACCGGGGCTACTGACCGGTTTGCGCTACGACCTGTCGCCGAACGGTTCAAAATCCGCAATGGGTTTCACGTGGCTACAGCAAAAGCAACTGGGCGGAGGCAACAGCAACGGCGAGATTACGCAGCGGTATCCCGTTGTCGTTGATACCAGCGTACAATACAATCTGTTAACCGGTGTCGAACCCGGTAGCCCGATTGTGGTGCGCTATCTCGATCAGGTGCTGGTAGAAGGCGTGGATTACCAACTGTTCCGTGACACACGCTTCGTTCGGCTTTTGCGTTCGTATCCCGCCGATACGTCGGTGAACGCGGTCGCGTCACTCTCGATTACCTATCGCCCGGTGCGGCAGGCGACCGTGAGCGGCGACCGCTCAGTGATGGGCTTTGACGGCAACTACCGCCTCAGCAACTCCGCCAATATCGGCTGGCAATATGGGCGTTCGCAAAACACCGTGAGCGGTGTCGCCGGGGGGGATGCGATGTCGGCAACAGCAAACTTCGGAGGCGGCAACAAAACCAGTGTCGGCGGTTGGAACGGAACCCTCGGATGGCGGAGTGTCGGCGAAAACTATGCCGGGATTGATTCGGTATCGGCGGCGTTTTTGCGGGCGGAGAAAGGCTTGCGTGGCACGTTCTCCTACCGTCCGACCTCGTTCCTTTCACTCACTTCAAGCATGAACCAATCGGACATCGGCAATCAAGTGAGCAACACTGCCGCCGATGGGACTACGTCGCGCAACCTGACGTGGAACAAAAACACGCAAATGCAGGGCGGCTTTTCCTTTTCACTGCCGAACTATCCGCGCCTCGATTTCACCCATTCGCAAGTAAACCAAAAGAGTGGCGGCACCTCCGGCGTCCAATCTACCTATTCTTCCGATCAACTGAACCTGACGCACCAGATCGGCAAGCTCGGCATCAGCAGTTCGCTCGGTCGCACAAAGTCTCGCGGGCAGTCGGTGTTCACCAACGGCTTCACCAACACACTCAACACGTTGACCGACACCGGGGGCGGTTCGGTCGTGTCCGACCTGCGAAACGGAACATTCGGCAACAGTTCCTCGACCGATTCGTCGTCGGATACCGGGCGAATCACCGTGTCGTATGCTCCGTTTTCGTGGTTGCAAATGAACGGCGGCACGGGCATCTCGCGCACCAAATACGGTTCTTCCGGGTCGGTAGGCGCGGCAGGGTCGGGGAGCGAAGCGCGGGACTCCAATCTCGGATTTAGTTTTCCGGTGCGCGACAACCTCGCTTTTACTCTCACTTGGGCGGAAAGCGCGAATGGACGAAGCGATGCCGCCGATACGCAGTCGCAACTCGGTTTTGGCGTCGCGTCCCAGCGCACCCGTAACACGACCATCACGTCGCAGTGGCAACCCCGCGAAAACCTTGATTTGTCGTTTCAACTTGGCAAAAGCCTATCGCTGATTCCCGGCTTCGATAACTCCGACAGTAACAACATGGCGTTTGCTATCACCTACGCGCCCGTACCGGCGTTCACCTTCACCGGGCAAATGAACCAGCAAAGTCTGCGCTACCTGCGCGGACAAACCGGCAACAGCAACGATACGACGTTCAACTTGGGCGCGACCGTCGGGCCGTTTCCCCGCGCCGGTGCGTTGCTCGGCAAGATGAGTTTCAGCGCGTCGTGGCAAAACGTTCGCACCGGGTCGGTTTTAGGGAACGGCTTCAACACCAACACATCCGACACTCTCGGAATCGGAGGAACTACCGGTAGCCCGCTGGGGACGGCTGGTAGCCCAATCGGCTTAAGCCAAACTATCCGTTCGCGTCAGGCGGTCACGGATTCCAACGTTTCCCAGCAACAGCAACGCTTGAACCTGATTCGCTTACGCGCCGATTACCCGATAGCTAGTCGGCAGTCACTGTACTTGCAGTGGGAAACGATTGATTCGTTCTCGCCGCTATCGGGCGACAACGCCGGTTCGTCGTACTATTCGGCAAGCAACTACCAGCGCAGTAACGGAGCCATCGGCTACAACTTCCGCTTTAGCGACCTTTTCACTCTGACAACGAACTGGAATATCATTCGCCTGAACGATTGGGAGCGTAAAGATTTGTCGTATCAAGCGCGGTCGTTCAGTATGGATTTATCCGCCGGGTTCTAAGCGAACATACCAATAAAAACACCGGAAGCGAGACCGCTTCCGGTGTTTTTATTTGCCGCTTATCTTACCGCTTTTTGGCACGGATAATCACGGTGGTTTTCTTGCCCGCCGGTTTGTCGGTGTTTAGCGTGACCACGGTGTTCGACCGGAACTTCGCCGGAGCGAGGGTTTCTTCCGGCGTGTTTTGCGCACCGCCAAAGCCCGCACCGGGCCCGCCGATACCGGCAAATCCGCCGATGCTCGCGCCCGCGCCGCCGAAGCCACCTCCCTCGTCATCGCCGCGCCCGCCACCGCCAAAGCCCGGCACACCGCCGCCGAAAAGAAGGACACCCAACCGTACTCGGTGCCGGCCTGCGCGACGAAATAGTGAACCCCGAACTGCGGGCGGCTGACGGGCCCGGTGATGCTGACATGGACGCCGGCGGTATGAAGTGCGGGACCACACCAAGCGGCGGCGGCCAGCTCTGCGAATTGAAAATGGGATAACATGACCTGTAAGGGTTAGGTATGAAATGCGCTGCAGTGCGGGCCGGGCCCAGCACGCGCCGCTGGCGCGAAGCGCCGGGGGCCTCTCCCTCGACTACTACACAAATATACATCATAAATACGCTATTAGTACACTAAATGGTAATAATAGTTATCCACATTTTACATTAAAATACGCCAATAATGTGTAACTTGCAGTATGAAAAATACACAAAAAGGGGATGCCAAGTGTGCCGGACTGGTGGTGGCAGTAGTGGGCAGCCGAAGCCTGACGAAATGCCCGGCCCTGCTGGCCCGACTGGCGGAACTGGCCCCCGACCAGGTGGTGAGCGGCGGCGCGGCCGGGGCTGACACGCTGGGCGCGGAATGGGCGCGGGCCAACGGGGTGCCGCTGCGGGTGTTGCGGCCCGACTAC
>JACMIU010000375.1 GCA_014380985.1 Armatimonadota bacterium
GCGCGACGCGTTTTCTCGGCGACGGGCAACTCCAAGCCGCGCAGGGTCTTGGTGGCGGCGCGAACGAACAGCGCGGCAAACCCGGCATACACCGCGACGCTCCAGTAGTAGATGCCGGTAGACGTCCAGTATTGATACAGAGTGACATAATGATCTGTATCTTGCGGCGACACAAGAAGTAGTCCTACCGGATTCAACGCGACTACCACAGACGTAGCAAGATTGCTGAATGCGAACCGTGCGTATAAGCCGTTCCGTGTAGAAAAAATACGACTGCCATCTTCGTCATAACTGTAACTACTTATTTCCATCGGGTTGGTGCGACTAACTTCGTGGTTGAAGACGCCGAACATCGCGGCGAGTGCGGGAACGATAGCGAGGAACGCGATTAGCCCTGCGACTACGCCAAGCATGGCGGTAATGCCCTTTTTCGACTTCGCCGATACCCACAAGGCGAACGCGCCGATACACACGCTCCACGCGAAAATCACGACCTGCGACCACGCGAGTTGCCCCCATGTCATCGCCCGGTCGTTGTAATGGTGCGCTCCCATGATGTGCGTCGCAATCAGGAGTGGCAAGAACAACGCCATCAGCCCGCCGATTAGCACCACGCGCCAGATGAGTTTTCCTGCGACGATTTGCGCCGGGGACAGCCGCGTCAGAATCAGCGACTCATAGGTTTGCTTTTCGCGCTCCACGGCAATCGCGCCGTAGAGCGAGCCGGGAACGAGCAGGGTCAGCAAGCCGAGTTCGCCCATCAGCAAATAAATCGAAAGGTCTTCTTCGGTGGAAAGAATCGCCGTTACCATCCAGAAATACAGCACCGCGAGCGTGTAGAACAGGAAGCGGTACAAAATCTTGGACGCATACGGGTTTTCGGATTCGCCCCCGACGCGAAGCATCCGGCGCAGGGTGCGCGTTCCTTCGGTGGTCATCGGGTTTTCGGTAAACAGTTCCCGAACGGTGTTTGATAGGTTCATCGGTTGTCTCCTTCTGCGAGGGGCGCGGGCGCGGCTCCGGTAGGCGGTGTACCGGGCGGCGGGGGCGGGAACGTTTCGCCGTATTCGGTTTTGGTATCGTGGCTGTAGCGGTGCGTTGGCGTCGCCACCGGCACTTTCGGTTTTGCCTTGCCCTCGTACATATAGGTATCTATCTTTGGCATTGCGGCTTGCGGCACGGCGGGCAGTTTGGCGATCACCTCGACGCTGTTGTTGCCGCCGACCCACTGCCCGAAGCCTTGCGGCGCGAACGGCTTGCCGTCCATTTTCGCGGTCAGGAACGGCGTTCTCGGCGCGAACGATTGCGGCATATCGTTGTCGAATATCCTTGCACTGGTGTCCTGTGAAACCGTGGAGTTTCGGGGATACCTACTACATCCAAGAATGACGGAGTGCGTTCCCGGCGCGAGCGAATCGGCGTGGTACTCCCAAAGCGGCAGATGAGTCGCGCCGGGTAGCGTGGCGACATTCTCGCCGCGCACGTAAACGCGAACATTGCGAAGCGTCTGCCCCGTGCCATTCGTGATCGTGCCGGACATATTGTTGATACGGTCGGCGCGAAGCGAAGCGGTGATGCCAGTTCCGAGAGTCACGGTCTGGTCGTGGCGAACGCGCTTGAACGACAGGTTGTCCATTTCCAGCACAGACGGGTTTTCGCCGCTACCCGTGTCCGTGGTCGTGTCCACCGGGAACGTGTTGCCGCCACCTCGCCCGCCCTCGCTCCAACTGTAGGCTTCGCCGTCGCCAAACGTTTGATTCGTTCCCGCGAGCGAAAGCGTGTAACGTCCGGCTTTCGGCGTGTACAGTTCGGAAACGCCGTGGAACCGCGCCACCGGGTCGCCCGCTTCTAACGCCAGTATTCCCGAAGTGCGAACCGATTGCGGGGCTTTATATAGATCGCGGGTCGAGAACGCCAACCCTCCGGCGCAAACAGCGGCAAGCGCGGGCGCGGTGAACCATGCGTAGTTCATGCGGCGCGTTTGCTTCAGTACCACGAACGAGACCGGCACGACCAGCACGAAGTAGCCGAGAAACACATACATCACGAGCGACAGGTCGGGAAAGCGCGTGTAGAACGGGTTCGAGACGCCGGATGTCTGGCTTCCTTCGGAACCGTTGTACCAATCGTTGCCAACGTTGCGACTCCACTGGCTTGCGGGGAACGCGCCTTTGTCCTTGCGGGAAGAGGTTAGCCAGAATCCCGGCAAGATGTATGGCGCGTCGCGGTAAACATCGGAAGTAACATCGTAGCCGTAGAACGTGACTGCGCCCGCGCCCAGACTGCGCCGCGCCCCGATATTCGCCCACTCCTCTTTGCCGAGCATCGGTGACTGCTCCACAATACGGGCATCGTGCTTTAGCGTGGGGATCGTGGTCATCGTCACCGGGAAGTTATCGGTAATGTCGTGGTCAGACAGGAAGTAGCCTTTTCGGAGCGGCTCGCCGCTATCGAAGTAGGAAACGCGGCGGTGCGGCGTTCGGCTTCGCGTTTCGTTTGCGAACGAAACGGCGGGGGACAGTTCCAGCGCGGCAGGCGTCGCCAGAACGCGGCGCATTTCCGGCGATCCGCCGAGCATCACCAGCGACCCGCCGTTCTTGACCCATTCCCGAATCGCGCCCCACTGCGTTTGCGACAGTGTTTCGCACCCGTAGCCAAGAACAAGAGTATCTACCGCGTCGTAGCCGGTGGCGCGGTCGGGCGCGAACTGTGGCTTCGCGTACAACTCGCCGATTCCGGTGGTTGAGTGACCGTACATACGCGCCGACAAAACGCCGATGCGGGTGTCGAGCATCGCCACGGTTCGCCCGGCAGACCCGTCGTTGTAGTTGCGACCACCGTTGATTAAGTGTGCCTTGCCCGTTTCCAGCGTAATCGTTTTGCTTGGCGTCTGCAGAGTCACCCGATACTTGTTGTTTTCCCAAGCGGCATCGAGACGCGGGTAGAGCGTCTGGCGATGGATCGCGCCTTTTCCGGCAAGTCGCACCGGATAGCGGTACACCCGCGCCTCGCCGACCTCGCCCAGTGTCACCGTGATAGTCGCATCCATCGCCGCGCCTTTGTTTTGAATCGCCACTGTGAGTGGAACCACCGCCGCGCCGCGATTGCCGACGCTCGCCATCGCCGTGTCGCCGTCCACGAAAACCGGGGCGCACCGCGCCGCGATGCCGCTTCCGAAATCGAACAAGGCGCGACCGCTCCACTTGCTTAATTTATTGCGCTTTGCTTCTACTTCGCGCTTGTAGTTGGCGAGATATTTTGCTTGATTCGCGGCGTTGTTTCTGCGCCGGTTCGCCAAGTATCGCGCCTGATTCTGACGCTGGCTAAGGATTTGCGCCATTTCGACCGCTTCACGCTCGGCATCACGTGCCTGTTGCTCATCAAGCATCTGAACCGCGACCGCCATTGTCACGCACGTCGCCAAGCCCATCGCCAGCACGGGGCGAAGCCATGACACCGGCTTTTCGGGCGCGACTGCCGGAACGGACTTCTCCAATCGGTTCACGAGCGCGGCGAAAGAACCGCGCCGTGCCGGTGGCTCGTTTCGTTCGGCGTCGCCCCATTCGCGCAGACGGTTATCGTCCGTGCCGGAAGTATTGTTTTGGTTGAATAAACTCATGGTTGGTTATTTCCTACGTCAAACCGTCGGCGCGGAACGCCTTCTCGAACGCTTTACGGGCGCGGAACAATCGCACCGAAACCGCGATACGCGAACAGTTCGTGACTGCCGCTATCTCCTCCGCGCTCAAATCCTCCACGTAGCGCAGGTGGAGCGTTTCGCGGTGGAGCGGCGGAAGCGACTCTATCACGCGGCGCACCCGCTCGTTTTCCGCGCTTCGCTCCATTCGCGCTTGCGGGTCGGTGTTCGCCGAGACGTGCGTTTCGCCGGGCGCGAGACCGTACAGCATCACTGGACGACGCTTGCTTTCGCGCAAACGGTCGCGGCACAGGTTCGAGCAAACCGCGAGTGTGTATGTGCGGAACTGAGAATCGCCGCGAAACTTTCCGAGCGACGCCCAAACCCGCACAAACGTTTCCTGCCGCACATCGTCGGCGTCGTCGGCGCAGTGCAGAATACGAAACGCCAGCCGGAAAACTGCGACCTCGTGCCTCAGAAACAGCGTTTCCATCGCAGCAAGATCACCGGTTTGCGCCCGCGCCACCAGTGCCGCATCAAGAAGCGCATCCGGCACGAACGCTTCGGCAATCTCCGCGCTTTTGCCTTGCTCTTGAAAATCGCCCTCCTGCGCCGTTAAAACCGCTGGCATCGTTTCGCCGTCCTTTCGGAAAAATAGGGTTGTCATCGGTTTCGTGTGCGCCTTACAAACGCTTAGACGCCGCCCGACGACATAACATTACTTGCTGAACGAAAAAAAGGGGGACGGGGTTACGCGCCCCACAAAACAAAACAAACGCGCCCGATTTTCGGGCGCGTTTGTTGATACCGGGGGAATGCAAAAAAATCAGCGTTTGGGGCGGCTACCGTTGCTACTGTCCGCACTGGCGAGCGCGGGAGCGGCTTTGGCGTCGGTGTCGTCTTCGGAACCGTCGCCGTAGATTTGCGCGAACTTTGCCGGGTCGAAATTGCCGTTCTCGTCGGTCATGTCGTTCTCATCAATACCGAGCATTCGGCGCACGGCGTCTTCCTGCATAAATGACGGCTCGGATTCATCCGACATTTCTTCCGCGACGGCAACCGATTCCGCGTCGGCAAGTCGCTCCTCGTCGTAATCGAAAAAGTGAATCACCTGATCGAACGTATCCATGCGCCCGCGACAAACTTCCTGCGCGGCAGAGCGTTTTCGTGCGAGCAATCGTAGCGTGTCGCGGTGCGTAGCGATAACCATTTGCAACCGTTCGATTTCGGCTTCCGTTGTTGCGGTAGTTTCCTCAATCTCGTGACCGAGCGATTCGATATAGCGTTCGAGCGTTTCTTTCTTGCGGGCGGCATCCACCACAATATCTTGCGGCGTGGTTCCCACCACCTTGCCAATCGCGGAAAGCGTGGTGTTTACCGTGACGCGCTTGGTGCGTAGCGCAAGGTCGCGGGGAAGCGACTGGAGCATATTCATCGCCTGTTCGGCGGAAAACGAGGCGGTCGGCAGTTCGTACTGCTGGAAGACGCGGGCGAAGTCAAGGTCGCCCTCGTCGCTAATCGCGTCCGCAAGGGACACGAGAACCGGGGCGGCTTTAATCGGTTCGGGAACGGCAACCGGTTCGGGGGCGGGTTGAGCGGCGGATGGCGCGGCGTTAATGTCCTTCAAGAACGAATCGAGCTCCGCTTCGGCGAACGTGCCAAGGCTATCGGAATAGGTGTCCGTGGCTACAGGCTCTTCGCGCTTCACCGGGGCCGGTTCCACACGGGCTATTTCTATAAAGTTCGCCGCGACAACGTCACGCAGTTTCTTTGCTAAACTCACGGTTTCCCTTTCGCCTTCGTCGCCACCACAATAGTTGTTTGCTTGTGTAGTGTGCCACTCGCGTACTTGAACTCACGAATTACCGGTGACAAGATTTCGTTGAAACGAATACGTCCCGTATCCGAAGCGTGCCGGTAACACGTCCATCAGAACTATCGGTAAAAAACGCCGTTATCTTCAGGTAAGTATGCCGGTGTGCCAGTCGCTTCTTGCCCGGCACAAATGCCTGTCCGACTATTTATGTAGCCCGATACAGCATATCGCAAAGTGGTCAGGTTAGGCAAGTTTGTTTTTCGCCATGCCGGGTTTTCGCCAACCAAACCGTAGCGGGTGCGGCATCGGTTGCACAGGGACTTTTTCATAGATATACTTATCGGGGCGGGAGAAACGATTTTTATGCGGTTGCGGCAGGTTTTAGGGGCGAAACTTCACCGAATCACGGTGACACAGGCAGACGTGAACTATGTCGGCTCCATCACAATTGACCAAGATCTGATGGATAAGGTGGACATGGTTCCCGGCGAACTGGTTCATGTTTGGAACTCCACCAACGGTGAACGCCTCGAAACCTACACGATTGCCGGGGAACGCGGAGGGGGTTTGGTACAAATGAACGGCCCTGCCGCCCTGCGTTGCCGCGTCGGTGATACAATAATCGTCGCGTCGTTCGTGCTGACCGATACGCCGGACGAAGTACACCCCAAAGTCGGCTTGGTAGACGGCGAAAATCGCTTTACCGGCTACGCCTAACAAAGGATCGGTTTCGACCGGATACCGACGGATAATTTTATCGAAAACTTCGCTTTGCGCCGGTTGTCCTAATCTTACGGTAATAAACGTTTACCCCGGCGAACGTGAAACGCTTGAACAATCGGGAACATCATTTTGGAATCATACAACCAGACTTCAGGAATCACCGCGCCTAACGCTTTCGTCGTGCCCGCGCCCATCACGGTGCGCGATATTTTGGCGATTCTGCGCCGCCGCGCAGGGCTGGCACTGACTGTTTTCGCCGCAACCGTGGGCGCGACCCTGTTTGTTACTTCCCAAATGCCGCCGGTGTACGAGTCCGGCTGTCAGGTGACGCTCGACAACGCACCGCCTCCCGCGATGCCCTCCAACGTGCTGGACTTGATTAACAACGGAGGAAACTCGTCGGGCGATTTGATCATGGCGAAGATCAAATCGCGGGCGTTTTTGTCGGAAGTGATTCGCAAAGTCAACCATCCGGCGATGACCAACCCGGACGCCCTGCGCGGCGCACTCTCCGTCGCGCTCACCGGGGGCGACCAGATTCTCAACATCCAAACCACTGTGAAGCACGATGCCAAACTCGCCCGTGATTTATCGAACATGGTGGCAGCGGTTTATATCGAGTATGTCCGTGCGGAAAACGATAAAAAGATGAACGCCTCTGCCGGACGTTTGGAGCGCGTGAAAGATAAAGCGGAACGGGAAATGAAAGCCGCGAATGCGAAGGTGCAGGCGTTCACGCGCAAGCGCGGACTGTCCAACCTGAACCCGCTTTACGAAACGCAGTCTAACTTGACCATCACTGTGCGAAACTCTCTGGACGCCGCCCGGCGCGAACTGCCGCTGAAGGAAAGCAACGTCGCCTATTATCAGAAGCAAGTAAACACTGTCAATCCGGTGATTTACGCGGGAACCAGCGCGAACCGGAATCCGCAGATAGATGAGTTTCGTGCGAACATAGTTCGGTTGGAAACAGATCGTGAGTTACTCGGTGCAGACTTCGGGGAAAATAGCCCCGAAATCAAAGATATTGACCGCAAAATAGTTGCGTTTCGAGTGGCGTTGAAACGCTTGCAGGGAAACGAGTTTCTGCCGGGATCGCAAAGCATCCCCCGAAACCCGGACTATGGCGCGGCGGTGACGGGATTGTACGCCGCCAAGAACGAACTGCGTCAAATCAAAGAGTCTATTGTTAAACTCACGGGGCAACTAAAATCACTCCAAGATGAGCAAGAAATTCTCGCCA
>JACMIU010000036.1 GCA_014380985.1 Armatimonadota bacterium
ACGCTCGACGCGGTGATGGCGATTGCCGCACCGTTCGTGGGCGCGATAGTGCTGTCGCTGATGCTGGAGCCGGTGGTACGCATGGTGCAAAACCGCCTTACTCGCGGCAACCGCGCTTTTTCGCTGGCGATTGTTTTTCTTCTTCTGCTCGGCGTGGTCGGCGGCGCACTTGCCTACGCCGGGCCCGCCCTGGTCAAGCAGGGGCAACGGCTCATCCGCTTCTTTACCCCGGTCACATACACTGTGGAGCGAAGCGTCGGCAAGGGCGACCGCTTCGTCATGGTGGCGGACGGTATCGCCGACAACTCGTTCACGATCAAAAACTTGGTCAACGGCGCGGAGTACAACTTCGTCGTGTATGCCGTGAACGCCGACGGAGAGCGGTCGGCGTCGCCGATTGCCGCGTCGGTTCCGCGCTCCGACGCCGATATGGCGGCTCCGACACCGCCAAAGGAGGGCGAGTCTTCCACGAACGATTCGCCGCTGGAAAACGTTTCGATTCCGGCGCAGTCGCCGCAAAGCCTGACGGCGATTCCCGGCGACGGCGCGACGCGCCTGTCGTGGCAACCGCCCGCCGAAGGACAATCGGGCTTCGACACTATGCGCGGTCACGTGGACAAGTGGCTGTCCGAACACAAAACCCTTGGTCCCATCACGTTGCCGCGCAACTTGGACGCCGTGACCGAGCAGTACGCCGATCAAGCGTCGCAGGTGCTGAAACTGTCGGCGTCACGCCTGACAACGTATATCGCGTCGTCGCTCGGAAACATCGTCACCGCGATTCTGATACCGATTATCGCCGTGTTTATCTTAGCCGATATTGACCGTTTGCGGGCGCGGATGTACCTGTTTTTGCCCGAACGCTCGCGCCGGTTCGCGCAAACCACGATACTGGAAATTGGCGAAGTGTTCGGCAACTATTTGCGCGGTTTGCTAATCATCTGCTCGATGTACGGCGGCGCGTGTATGGCGTACCTGTTCGTCGTCAGCATCTGGTTCCCGGGCCTGCGCGGCTACGCCTTGCTTCTTGGCGTCCTTGCCGGGATTTTGTACTCGGTTCCGTATATCGGGGCGATTGCGACGGTCGCACTGACGGCGGTTGCCGCGCTGACCTCCGGCGCGGGCATCGGCGGTGCGCTGTTCGCGGCGGGCGGTGTGCTGTTCCTCAACCAGTTCTTCGACTACGTGGTGATGCCGAAAGTGGTGGGCGAACTGTCGGGAATCAACCCGCTTCTCGCCATGTTCGCGCTGTTTTTGGGCGGACACCTGCTCGGCTTGTGGGGGATGCTTTTAGCCGTGCCGGTCGCGGCGAGCATTCAGGGTGTCCTATTCCGGTTATACCCGCAACTGTCCGCGCCGACCCCGATTTCGCTGATGATGCACGAGCGCAAGCACGGCGAACCGGACAAAACCGAACCGGGCGCGGCAAATACCGACGCCGCTAAAAAGCGGTAATCACACGCCCGGCACGAAAAACCGCCGCGCCGACTTCATCACTTCCGCGATATACGCCGATTTACCCTCGGTGTATGCCTCGCGGTCGGTGCGGAATCGAGCGGCGAGATCGTGTTTGAGCGCGGCATACCGGGCGGCTTCGTCATTATGCAACCGTAAGTAATCGCGGAAAAGGAGTTGCTCCCACATCTGGCTATCCGGTTCGACGATGTGCAGATGGTGAGTGCGAGGGCTGTTCGGCGGCAAACCTTTCACCGCGTACAATTTCGCCGGGTTGGGGTCGTCGCGCCAGTACGAATAGCCGAGCGGTTCCACGGCGGGAATCAACCGGTCTTTAGCGTCCGCAAGGGAGGCGACGCCGAGCAGGATGTCAATCACCGGCTTCGCGGCAAGCCCCGGAACCGCCGTGGAGCCGAAATGCTCGCCGCGCAGAAGGAGACCGGGCGGGGCAACGGCGTTTATCGTGGCGATTTCCCGTGCAAACAAATCCCGCCACCGTTCATCATACGGCACAATAAGAATATCGTCCATGATGCTGGTTATACCGGTTATCGCGGCGGGGGAGCGACCGAGCCGTTTTCTTCTAAAATCGGTTGTAGGAACGTTTGGCGGGGTTCAATCGTGTCGCCTTTGAGCATCCGCCCCAACAACCGTCCGGCTTCGGTGGCGACCTCGTGCTGGCGCGTGTTGATAAATGACAGGCGCGGAGACACGCGGCGCATAAAGCGGGCATTCAGGCACGACAACACCGACACCTGTTCGGGAACCGCGATTCCCATGTCGGACAAAGCGCGAAGAACGCCGAGTGCGCCCATTTCGTCGGCGGCGAAAATCGCGGTCGGGGGGTTGGCTTCACGCATCACGCGGCGCGTCAAGGCATACAAATCGTCCTCGGTGTTTATCCCGTCCTCGTAAGAAATACCGTCGCCGAGGTCGAACTCGGCGCAAGCGGCGAGAAAGCCCGCCCGCCGGTTCGTGCCGGAAATCAGGAACTGCCCGATGTTGTGAAACAAAATGCGGCGGTGTCCCATGCGGCGCAAAAACTCAATTGCTTTGTAGCCGACCGCATAGTTATCCATGCCAATTGCCGGAATGTTTTCGGCGGGCGCAGTTCCGCGCACCAGAAACGGCATACCGAGACTTTGCAGTAAGCCGGGGCGCACATCGCCGACCGTCATATCGGTGATAATCACGGCGTCGCAGGTATGCGCCCGCGCCAAGTTTTCGAGCGTGGGGGCGGGGTCTTCGTCGGTCTGAACGAGAAGCAGACGCAAGCCCCAATCGTTGAGCGTATACGTGAGCGCACCGACGATCTCGTGGTAATGCGGCGGCAGGTCGCAGGTCGAATCAAGGCGCACGGAAAGCGCGACGGCATCGGTTTTGCCTTTGG
>JACMIU010000376.1 GCA_014380985.1 Armatimonadota bacterium
CCCATACACGATGCAACGTTCGGTTGCCCCGCCGGGAGGGCAAAAAACAAACAGGGGTAAAGAGCATGGTAAAATAAACGGCATGAAAGACCCCCGACACCAAACCCTCGCCCGCCTTCTTGTTTCCCACTCGATGAACGTACAAACCGGCGAAAAAGTGCTGATTGAGAACACCGATACGCCACCCGATTTCACCGTGGCATTGATTGACGCCGTGGCGGAAGCGGGGGGATTGCCGATGGTGGTGACGCACCAACAGCAGGTGCTACGCGCCCTGATTAGGAACGGTTCGGAAGCGCAGATGCGAGCCATCGGCGATATTGAAACCGTGCGGATGGAGGCGGCGAACTGCTATGTCGCTATCCGCGGATCGTTTAATACATCGGAGTTCGGCGATATTCCCGGCGACAAATTGGCGACGTATGAAAAAGAGTGGTGGCAACGGGTGCATAGTCAGATTCGCGTCCCGAAAACCAAATGGGTGGTGCTTCGCTGGCCCTCCGCGAGCATGGCGCAGTCCGCCGCGACCAGTACCGAAGCGTTCGAGGATTTCTACTTCCGCGTTTGCGCCGGGGTTGATTACGCGCAAATGGAACGCGCTGTACAGCCGCTCAAAGAACTGATGGAGCGCACCGACCGTGTACGGATTATGGGGAATGGGAATGATTTATCGTTCTCTATCAAGGGGATTGGTGCGATTCCCTGCACCGGGCATCGCAATATCCCCGACGGCGAATGCTACACCGCGCCGGTGCGCGACTCGGTGAACGGTACGGTGCAGTACAATTGCGATTCGGTCTACCGGGGGACGGTGTTCACCAACGTTCGGTTCGTGTTCAAGGACGGCAAGATTGTGGACGCCGACGCGGGCGCGAACACGCTGCGCCTCAATGAGATTTTAGACGCGGATGAGGGCGCACGTTATATTGGCGAGTGGTCGCTCGGCTTCAATCCGTTTATTACCAAACCGATGCGCGATACGCTGTTCGACGAGAAAATCGCCGGTAGTTTTCACCTCACGCCCGGCAACGCTTACGAAGTCGCCGACAACGGCAACAAGTCGCAGATTCACTGGGACATGGTGTGTCGGCAGGACGCGGAAAGCGGCGGCGGGCAAATCTTCTTCGACGATGTGCTGATTCGGCAGGACGGTATTTTCACCCTGCCGGAACTTGCCGGTCTCAATCCCGACCAACTCGGCGCGGTCAAGCCGTGAAAAACTACGTCGCCGCGTTTGCCGCGATTGCACCGCTACTGATGACGTTCTTCGCGGGGGCGGGGCTACCGGTGCAAGCCGCGCTCAATAGCCGTTTGGGCAGGGAGTTTGGTAGCCCGCTGTTCGGCTCGTTTTTCTCGTTTTGCATCGGCACGGTGAGCGTGTTGTTGTTTGTGCTAATCTCCCGTGTCGCCGCACCGGTGGGCGGGTTTGGCGCGGTCGCCGCCCGCCTACCGTGGTGGCTCTGGCTCGGCGGCGTGATTGGCGCGGTGTTTGTGTCGGTCGCGGCGATGTACGCGGGGCGTCTGGGCGTCACGGTGTTTTCCGCTACGGTGATTGCGGGGCAACTGGTCGCCTCGGTGATACTCGATCACTTCGGCATTCTGGTCGCGGAACGGCATCCCGTGTCGGCGTTGCGTCTTTTCGGTATCGCGCTTCTTATAGCGGGAATCGCGCTGATTCGGCGCGGGTAAGTGAACGGAGGCGCGTAACATTCGCCTGTGCGTAAGCGTTTATACAAGCATGACAACCTTTTGCCCGCACTGCGCCCGAACCGTTGCCCCCGACATGCTTGTTTGCGCCGGTTGCGGGGTCGCGGTTCCGCCGCTCCCGCACCTGACGCCGTCCGCGAGAAAGAAGCCGTCCGCCTTTATGGACGGCGTTTATTGCCTTGCTACCGGCATCGGAATCTTCGGCATGATGGGCTCGGTAATCGGCATCGTCGCGCCGACCGCGCCGGGAGCCGACCGAGTGGTTGCCGCATTGTTCTTTGCCGGGTTTCTGACGCTTACGAAGTTCGCGTGGCGGGCGTCGGAGCGGCACGAGACCACTTCTCACGAATTGACGCCGGAGGAGTGGGATCGCGTTTGGGCGTCGCCGGAAGTTTCTGCCGCGTTGGATGCAACCGAACTCGTGCCTCGCGTTTCCAATAATGGAAACGCTTCGCGTTACGCGAAGCGTGTCCCGAAAGGAACCCCATGATAGAAGCAGAAAACCTGCAAAAATACTTCCCTGACCCGAAAAAAGGTGAACCCATCCGCGCCGTAGATGGCGTTTCGTTCGCCGCAATGCCCGGCGAGATTTTCGGCTTGCTCGGCGCGAACGGCGCGGGCAAAACCACGACGATACGAATGCTTGCCACGATTCTGGAGCCGACCGGTGGTAAAGCGACCGTGAACGGCTACGATATTCACCGCGAAGGCGCAAAGGTGCGCGGCAGTATCGGCTACCTGACCGGAACCGCCGCCCTCTACGAACGCTTGACCGCCCGCGAAATGCTCCGCTACTTCGGC
>JACMIU010000037.1 GCA_014380985.1 Armatimonadota bacterium
ACGGACGGCGGCAGAACCCACTGCGCCGGAACACCATTGCCTTGCAGAAGCAGATCAACGTACTCTTTACTGTCCACGACAAGGGACACGGCTTGGCGCATTTTTTTATGCTTTTCGCTCAAACCGCCCCATACCGAGTCGTTCATGTTGAACGCGAAGTAATACACATTGACCTGCGCGTCTTTTTTCAAAGTCGCTCCACGCTTCGCAAGGTCAGGTGACAGTCCCCCGCTCGGTGTGACAACCTGCTGGTAGTTGGTCGTGCCGACACCTGCCGAGTCTAAGTAGCCTTGCTGAAACAGGTTCCACGACGGCGTGGCTTCGCGGATAATGTTGAAAACGATTTTTGGCGCGAGCGGCAGGGGTTTGCCCGCGTCTTCTAACAAGCCGTTTTTGGCGTCATCCGCTTCGCCCTCGGTCGGATAGTTCGACGCAAAGCGGTTCGGGTTTTGTAGCATCACAATGCGCTGTTTCGGCTGAAACTCGCTCATGTAGTACGCGCCGGTTCCGACCGGATGGCGGGCGAGTTCGGTGCCGTATTTTTTCACCGCTTCCCGCGCTTGCGGCGTGGTGAAGTGCATCGCCATCAGATACCGCAGTTGCGGATAGGCTTGCGTCAGCGTTATCGAAAACGTCAGCGGGTCGTTCGGGTCTACCTTGATTCCCTCAAGCGGCTTGTCGTACTGCGCTTCGCGCTCGGCGTCAGTTTTCGTCGCCGCGAAGGCTTTTTCGCTGTCTCCCCACCCGACCACCTTGTCGGCGAAGAACGGTGCGACCGGACACTGAACTTTCGGGTCGGTCATGCGCTTGAACGCATACACGACATCGGCGGCGGTGGCTTGTCGCCCTTTGCCATCGGGGAAACACGCATCGTCGGCGAAGCGCAAGTCGGGGCGCAGAGTAAACGTGTAGCGTTCGCCTGTCACGATTTTCGCCACTCCTTTAGCGTTCTTTACAGTGACGCTTACCGGCTCGCGCACTGGCTCTTTCGCTCCGATGGAAAGTTCCAACACGAACGGGTTGCGCTTCAGATAATGGTACTTGTAGAACGACGGGTACACGAGGTCGCAGATAAACGCTTCGTCCACGGTATAAGACACGGCGGGGTCAAGGGTTTTCGGGTCGTCGGTCAGCACCCGGTAGAGCGTATTGGTGCGCGATTCGCCGGGCGGGTACGGGTTGTTGGAGCATCCGCTCCCTAAGTGACCGAGCGCGGCGGCGACGGCGACAGCGAGAAAAGATAGCAAACGGCGGGCGTTGGTCATAATTAAACGGGACGGCTCCGGTGTGGCAAAACGCTTCGGCGCACTCCATGCCGAAAGGTGATTGCGCGATTATATCACAAATAACGCTATGAACAATACGTTTGTGACAACTCGCCACCCGGAGATTATTCGTCCTGTCAAACCGTTTAGCGCAGAAGCGACGCGCCGCCGTCCACGTACATTTCCACGCCAGACACGTGCCGCGATAGCTCCGATGCCAAAAAGACACACGCCGCCGCCACGTCGTCCGGCTCGCCTTGCCCGCCGTGAAGCGCGGGCGAACCTTTAGGCATCTCGACCGCGATACCGATGGCGTCCGTGTGGCGTTGCTGGGTGTTCTCGCCGATATTGGTATGAATCGCGCCGGGACAAATGGCGTTGGCGCGAATCTTGTGGCGACCGAGTTCCAGCGCGATCATCTTCATAAACGCGACTTGCGCCGCTTTCGACGAACTGTACGCCGATGCGCCCACCGTGGAAAACGTGCGGTTGCCGTTCACCGACGAGGTGATTAGAATACTGCCGCCATGCTCGTTTTGCTTCAGGAACGGCACGGCGTATTTCACGGTGAGGAACGTGCCGCGCAGGTTGATGTTCATCGTCAAGTCCCATTCCTCCGGCGTGATTTCCTCGACCGGTGACCAGACGCCGTTGATTCCGGCGTTGGCGAAAACGGTGTCAATGCGCCCGTATTTCGCGTGGGCGGCGTTCACAAACGCTTCGACCTGTGCGGCGTCGGACACGTCGCACGGCATAAAGAACGCTTCGCCTCCTGTAGCGTTAATGACGTTTGCCAACGCTTCGCCCGGTTCGTAATCAATATCGGCGAGCGCGAGTTTCGCCCCCTCTTTCGCAAACCGAACCGCCGTTCCCTTGCCGATTCCCGATGCCGCGCCGGTGATAACGGCGACGTTTCCGTCTAAAAGTCCCATGAATTGCCCCCTGTGAGTGTTCGCTTTCGTTTACCCCCGTGCTAACGCGGGTAAACCGGTGGCATGACAAACACAACACCTGAAATGAAGGAATACGCGGTGGAAGCCGGACTTTTGGAGCGCGATATGCCGCCCGCGAACCATCCGCTTTTTGAAAACGACGCCGATGTGCGAAGCCTCGGCGATTTGGTGGACGCCCGTATCGAAGGCGGCGCGACCGACGCGAAGCCCGGCGACAACCTAAGCGAGAGCAGCACCGGCAAAACCGCGTTCGACCCGCTCGACGACGAAGACTCGTACCTGACCCGCGCCGATTTCACCGACTCGATGCTTTCCGACGACCCGGACAGCGAAGCGGGCGACGACGCCGAGGAGTTTCTCACCGGCGCGGAGTTGGATCGGTCGCCCGACATCACCGGCACGGTCGGCGGTTTGATGCGCGGCAGTAGCACCCACCTGCCGCAAGACTTAGGCGCGGACGGCTTTCAAATCATCGAGCCGGAGGACGCAGGCGATTTACGGGCGGACGCCTTGATGGAAGAAAACGAAGACGAGGACGGCGGACGAATCACGCTAACCACCACCGGCAAAACGATGTCGGCGGAAGACGCTCTTGACGGCACACGCCGCCTGACGTAGGAAACGCAAAAACGCCCCGCGATTGCAATAATCGCGGGGCGTTTCTTTGCCGAAAAACGTGCCGTTTTCCTGTATGCCCAGAGGGGGACTTGAACCCCCATGCCTTGCGGCACCAGCTCCTGAGACTGGCGTGTCTACCATTTCACCATCTGGGCGAACGGGATTATTTTACCCCCCGCTTTCGCGCTTGTCAAGGCGAAAAAGGCGCGTGTAAGGTGATATACTAACCGGTTGTTATGCTTGAAAAACTTCTTGATGTGGAACGCCGCTACGAATCGCTCGCGGCGCAAATGTACGACCCTAACCTTCAACCCCAAGCGATGATAGGGTTGACCCGCGAACACGCCGCGCTAACCCCGCTGATGGATAAACTGCGCGAATACAAAAGCGTCGTGCAGGGAATCGCCGACGCCGAGGAACTCGCGTCCGACCCCGACATGAAGGAACTCGCGCAAGCCGAGCTTGCCGAACTCAAGCCGCGTGTCGAACCGCTGGAAAAAGAACTGCGTGTCCTGCTTCTGCCGAAAGACCCAGCGGACGAGAAAGACGTTATCATGGAGTTTCGCCCCGGCACGGGCGGCGACGAAGCCGAACTGTTTACCGGCGAACTGCTCCGAATGTATATGCGCTATGCCGAGCGGCGCGGTTGGAAAACCGAACTGATTGCCGCGCAGGAAACCGGAATCGGCGGCGTCAAGGATGCACAACTTTCCATTCGCGGCGACGGCACGTTTAGCCAGATGAAGTTCGAGGGCGGCGTCCACCGGGTACAGCGCGTTCCGGCGACGGAGTCAGGCGGGCGAATCCACACATCCACTGCTACAGTCGCGGTAATGCCCGAAGTCGAGGATGTCGAGGTACACATTGACAAAAAAGATCTGAAGATGGATTACTACCTGTCGGCGGGCGCGGGCGGACAGAACGTCCAAAAGAACGAAACCGCCGTGCGAATCACGCACCTGCCTTCGGGAATCGTGGTCGCGTGTCAGGATCAGCGGTCACAACTACAGAACCGCGAACAGGCGATGCGCGTTCTGCGAGCAAAACTGTATGACATCGAGGTCGAGAAACAGCAAGGTTCGGAGCAGGATAAGCGGCGTTTGCAGGTCGGTTCGGGCGACCGGTCGGACAAGATTCGCACGTACAATTTCCCGCAAGATCGCCTCACCGACCACCGAATCGGCTTGACTACGCACGGCTTGAATCAGGTGATGGA
>JACMIU010000377.1 GCA_014380985.1 Armatimonadota bacterium
AACGCGCCGCGTCGGAACGGGCGCACAGCGGGAATCGTGCTTGCCGCGCTCGTGCTGTTCGGGGCGTTGTACGGGGTGCTACACAATCGGCTTGCCGCGTCCGGCACGACCGACCCGGCGATTAACGGCGTTCGTACCGCGGTTTCGCCGTTCGCTACCGGCACGTCGCGCACCAACCGCGCCGCCCGTGGCTTCTGGGAATACGTCTTTCCCGGCAAGCAAAACGCCGACGCCGTGGCGCGTCTTGAAAAGGAAAACACGCGGCTTCGACTCGAAAATGAGAAACTCCGCAACGCCGAAGCGGAAGCAACGCGCCTTCGTGCCGCCCTTAATTTTGCCAGTAAGCAGAAAAAACCGCTTCTGTCCGCCGAAATCATTGCGCTTTTGCCGAGTGCGAACGCGGAAACGATTGCCGTAGGGCGCGGAACCCGGCAGGGTGTTCGCGTTGGCTCCGTGGCGCGAACCGCCGACGGTTTGTTAGGGCAAGTCACCGAGGTCGGGAGCGATACCGCGCAGGTGTTACTGCTGTCCGACCGGCTGTCGGGCGCGGGAGTGCTGGTGCAACGGCGCGTTCCGAAAACCAACGCCCTGCGCGAAAAGGCGACCGCCGTGGTACGCGGTGGGGGGCGCGGGCAAAATCTGGAAATCGTTTATCTGCCCCGCGAGGCGGATGTGCTTCCCGGCGACACCGTGATAACGTCCGGGTTCGGCGGCGTTTTCCCCGCAGGGATTCCGGTCGGCACGATCACGGAAATCATCCCGGAAAAAACCGGCTTCGTCAAAAAGGCGAAGGTAGAACCGTTCGCGCCGATGCCGGGAACACTCCGCGAGGTTTTTTTGATACTGTGACCGCCTACTTGTCCGCCGTTCCTGCCGTGCGCTTCGCGTTGTTTATCTTGCTCCTGTGCTTTGCGGCGGGGGCGCAGGCAAACCTGACCCTGCTTTTCCCCTACGCCCCCGTAACCGGACGCCCCGATTTAGTGCTAACGCTGTGCCTCCTTCCCGCGCTTCTGTCCGACGCGGCGGGCGGGTGCGGGTGGGGGTTTGGCGCGGGGCTGGTGTCTGCCGCGCTCACCGGGCAAACCGTGGGGTCGCTTCTGGTCTCGCGCACTGTCGCCGGGTATGTCGCGGGCGGCTTCGGCGAACGCTTCGTGCGCTCCCATCCGGTGGTCATCGTGGGGGCGATTGCCGCGGCGTCGCTCACGGCGGACGCCGTATATCTGCTCTGCAACCCGCCGATGAGCCTTGCCGCGCTCCTGTCCGGCGCACTCGGCGCGGGCATGAACGCCCTCTGGAACGCCGCGCTCGCCCTGCCGCTCGCACATCTTCTGCGTCGCCTCGGTTGGACGGGAAGCGACGACGATTAGGCGTGGAAAGCGGGTACACTAACCGCCGTGGAACTATCGCTACAAACCCCCGCCTTGCTGTTTCCGGCAATCTCGCTTCTATTTCTCGCTTACACGAACCGCTTCCTCGCGCTGGCATCCCTGATTCGTTCGCTACACGCGGCGTACCGCACCACGCCGGACGACCGGCTTCTGGAGCAGATACGAAACCTGCGTACTCGTGTCGGCTTGGTGCGGGCGATGCAACTGTTCGGCGTCGTGGCGATCCTGCTTTGCGTTCTCGCAATGTTCCTGCTCTACGAAAAACAACAGGTCGCCGGATCGTTCGTGTTCGCGGCGGGCATGGTATCGCTGATGATGTCGCTCCTGTTTTCGTTGCGCGAAATCCAGATTTCCGTCACTGCCTTGAATGTGCTACTGTCCGACTTGGAGCATGGCACACCGGGACACGGCGGGGCGACCCACGACGACGCGGCGGAACGCGGGATGTAGGTTCATTCCCCGTCGCCGTTCTTGGGTGTGCTGACGACCGGGGGCGGCGTCACCACGGGCGGCGGTTGCACGGGAGGTGAGGGCGGCGACGCGACGCCGATGGGCGGGGGCGGGGTGTATGGA
>JACMIU010000378.1 GCA_014380985.1 Armatimonadota bacterium
GA
This sequence comes from Armatimonadota bacterium, assembly GCA_014380985.1. Classification (GTDB taxonomy): domain Bacteria; phylum Armatimonadota; class Armatimonadia; order Armatimonadales; family Armatimonadaceae; genus JACMIU01. Next base: position 3 of record JACMIU010000378.1, read on the forward strand.
CACGGGCGAAACTTATTTCGACCCGACCGAACCTGCCGCCGACCGTTCGCCCGTAGTCGCAAACGAGTTTGCGCCCGTGTCCCAAACCGACGGTGCGAACACGACCGCCGATACGTCCCCGCTTCCGCCTCTGGTCACAAACGAGTTTGCGCCCGCTCTCATCGCGCTCGAACTCGCCACGTTCGCGCTTCTTGCGTGTCTGCTCACCTTTGTCAACCGCTTCTTGGGGCGGTTCGTGCCACTCGACGATTTGCCGAAAATCGGCGAGCATCTGTTGGCGTCGGTATATTTCGCCGGTTTGCTCTACGCCTTGATGCGAATGACCCGCGCCGCCGCGCTCCTGACGGTATCCGCGCCGACCTTGCTAATAATGGGGCTTGCGCTTGCCGCCCCGATGGGCGCGGTGCTGTTTTCGGAACGCGCCCAAATCGCCGCGCCCGCGTGGCTGATTCTCACGGCGGGGAACCTGTTTCTGCCGGTCGGCGTCGCGCTCATCGGAACCGCCGTGGGGCGAATTATCCGCCACCCGAACACGCTTCTCGCCGCCGCCGGATTCGCCATCTTTTTCGATATTGTGGTGGTGACGATGGGAACCGTCGCCGTGCTGACGCAAACCGGGTCGCAACTGATTTCCGCCGTGTCGGTCGGGGCGGGCGTCGCCCTGCCGCAGTCGAGCGAAAAGACGTGGGCGATTATCACCGGTGTCACCATCGGCCCCGCCGATGTGTTGTTTCTGTCGGTGTTTTTCGCCTCGATTTACCTGCTTCGCTTAGAGGGCGCGGCAACGTTCCGCTGGGTTTTCGGCTTGCTTCTGCTCGCGCTTTTAGAGGTCGAATGGGTCGGCTTGCCGGTTCCCGCGCTCGCCCCGATGGGAATCGCCGTGCTGGTGGCGAACGCCAAACACGCCCGCTTCACGGCGCAGGAAAAGCGCGATTTGAAGATTGGCGCAGTGTTCGCGGCGGTTTGTGCGGGAATCATCGTCTACCAAGCGCGGGCATACGGTCTCCGCGAGGCGGCACGACAATTAGCCGAGCAAAAACGGCGCATCGGGTGGGAGGATATCGCCCCGGTCGGCGCGGCAAAAATCTACGTGATTATGCAGATACTGCCCGATTCCCGCGCCCAAAAAGCGGGCTTACGCGCCGGGGACGTGGTGAAAACCATCAACGGCGTTCCCCCCGCCGACTTAGCGAAAGAAGGCAAACTTCCCGACGTGCTGAAAAACGCGGCACAAACCGGCGTCACGTTGTCCATCAAAAGCGGCGACCAACCGAAAGCGCGGGACGTGGTGTTTGCGCCGGTTCGGGATTAGGCGACGCGACGCGGTTAGGGGTGGGAGGCTTGACCGGCGTTCTCTTTTCTCCAGTTCGGCACACAAAGCGGTGATAATGACGTATCAAGTAATAGTATGTCGTTTCAAGAACCGGCGGGAGAATCTACTCAATCGAACGCGGAGCAAAGCGGCGTGTCGCCGGGCGGCGACACACCGTTCGCGCCCTCGTCTGCTTCTGTGCCGCGCTCGTCGGCGCAACGGTCGCTGGAGCGACTGCAACAACGCGCCGTGGTCATGCTCGCGCTTCTGGTGACTCTGCCCGTGGCGTCATTCGTTCTCTTGCAAACGGCAGTATCGAAGGCACACCTCGATACCTCTTTGATCAATACCGCCGGACGCCAGCGGATGTACTCGCAAATGCTGGCTAAAAACGCCTTACTGGTCGCGCAAGCCGAAACGGTCGCCCAGCGCGAAGCCTCGGTACGTAGACTGCGCGAAACCCGGCTGGAGTTCGCCGTTAAACACGCCGCGTTGTCGCCGGGCGACGGTTCTTTGATTTCTCCCGATGCCGCCCGCGCCGCCCGCGCCGATTTCGCCCCTCTGCAAAGTGCCTTCGTCGCCCTCGCTGCCGCTTGCAAATCCCTTGAAGTCGAAGCGGGGCGACCCGATCCGTCGCCGCGAAAACTGCGCCGCCTCGCCGCCGATGTCGCCGCGCAGAGCCGCCTGTTTTTGGACGACATGGAGCGCGTCGTCTCCCGCTACGAGAGCGTGGCGCGGGATCACCGTGACAATCTTGCCCGCATCGAAGCCGTTGTCGCCGCGGTGAGCGTTTCCGCCATCGGGATTTTCTGGTTCGCGGTGCTATCGCCGGGGCTGAACGCGGTCAAAGGCTCGGTCGGTCGCCTTGCTAACCGTGAGCGTGAAAGCGAACGCCTCAACAACGCCCTGCGCGACAACAACGCCGTGCTTGCCGACCAGACCGTGGCACTCCAGATCGCCCGCGATGAAGCGGTGGACTCGACGCGCCTCAAATCCGAGTTTCTCGCCAATATGAGCCACGAAATACGAACCCCGATGAACGGTGTTCTCGGCATGACCGGCTTGCTTTTGGACACGCCGCTGAACCGCGACCAGCAGGAGTTCGCGCAAACAGCGCAAAACAGCGCGACCGCGCTTCTCGCCATTATCAACGATATTTTGGATTTTTCCAAAATCGAGGCGGGGAAATTGGAATTCGAGCATATTCCGTTTGATCTGCGCGGGGTGGTCGAGGACGTGGTCGCCCTTCTCTACGACGCGGCGGAGCAGAAGAAAATCGAGTTCGGCTACGTGATCGAGCAAGGAACGCCCACGCTTCTGGTCGGCGATCCGGGACGCATTCGGCAGATCTTGGTCAACTTAATCGGCAACGCCGTGAAGTTCACCAATGTCGGCTCGGTTCTGGTGCGGGTCGAGGGGGGGACTATCACGCCGGGCGAGATTCGCCTTCGCTTCACCGTCACCGACACGGGTATCGGTATCGACGAGGAAGCGCAGAAACTTCTGTTTCAAAGTTTCTCGCAAGCCGACGGCTCAATGACGCGCCGACACGGCGGCACAGGCTTGGGACTGGCGATTTCCAAACAGCTCGTGGAGCGGATGGGCGGTTCGATTCGCGTGACTTCCGAGCCGAACCGGGGCAGTGTGTTTTCATTCAACATCTTGCTACCGCGCCAAAACGAAGCGGAGCAGGAAGCGGAGCGGCGCGTTTCGGGCGTTTCCACGGAAGAGTCGGAACTCCAAGCGGTCGCGCATAAACGGGTGCTGATTGTGGACGATAACCCGACCAACCGGCGCGTTCTTTTAGCGCAAACCCGCGCCCTGAATATGGTTCCCGACGCGGTGGTTAGCGGCGCGGAGGCTCTCGAAAGGCTATCACAAACCGACTATTATTGTGATATTGTTATTTTGGATTTACAAATGCCCGATATGAGCGGCATCGAACTCGCCCGAATTATCCGCACCGGGGGGGAGGTAACATCACCCCTTCCGGCTCCCGTGTCGTATCTGCCGATGGTGCTACTGACCTCGGCGTCTATCAAAGGCGAGGCGGAAGCGGCGGAGAACGCCGGAATCGCGGCGTACCTGCACAAGCCGGTGCGTCAGGATGCCCTGAGACGGGCATTGTCGGACGCATTGGTGCGGGAACGCGCCGACCGGGTGCGCGACGCCGCACACGACACGCTACACGGCATAGACGGGGCAACGGTGGACGTGCCGGAGCCGACTGATGGTGTCGCGCCGGTATCTTCGGGTAAACGGGTTCTGCTTTCGCCGAAAGTGTTGGTGGTGGAGGACAACCCGGTGACGCAGAAACAACTCGCCCGGCTTTTAGAAAAACGCCGTATCGGTGCGACGCTGGTTTCGGACGGCGCGGCGGCGGTAAGTTTGCTGTGCGCGAAAGACGCCCCGCGCTTCGATCTGGTGCTGATGGACTGCCAGTTGCCGCTTTTAGACGGCTGGGACGCGACGAACGCGATCCGCGCCGCGAACATTCCCGGCGCGACCGGCGAGCGTTTGCCGATTATCGCCCTGACGGCGTCCGACGAAGCCGAGCGCGACCGTTGCCTCGATTCGGGAATGGACGACCATCTGAACAAGCCGGTTCGCGCCGAAGCGTTGTACGCGATGCTGGAGCGTTGGACGGGGCGCGATTTCCCGGCGAACGATACCCAAACCGTTCGGTAGGGGTTCGGCGCGTGTGCAGGCATTGTGGCGCGATTTAGGGGCATTCGGGAACGGCGTATCACGGGGGCATTTCACGCTTTGGTGCGGGATGTTCCATCCTCCGTCTTTCCCACAAACAATCTTCTTCCCCTCCCTGTTTGCCCGCTTGCGTCAAGCAAGGAAGCGTTTCGCGCACGCGCACGTGAGAATTACAACTATAATTATATATATTACTTGTTGTTGTTGTTGTTGTTGAATGCTTTGAAACGCCATTGCTCTTTGAAAATCAAAGTGGGTGAAAACCGATAAACGCGATGCTTTTACGGCTCAAATTCGGTAAAACCTGTTCATTTTGGGCAAAATTTCCGGCAAACAAGTATTCTTACGAACAAGCGTTTCCGAAAACTTGTGTATGCTTTGCGTTTCAAAGCATCACACTTCGCCCCGATTGACCTTTAGCGGTGTGACTATCAGTGTTCTGGTATTCTGGTGTATTAGTCTTCTGTTCTATTGTTTCAGTCTTCTAAAACACTTAACTGCTGTCATTTAATCATCAAATAAAGTTGCGGTATTCCAGTGTATTAGAACACTATAACTGTGGATAACTTTTGGCAAACTATTTGTTTGCCACATCTGCAAGCCTGTCCTGTGGATAACTTTTACTTTGTGTAGCAAAGTGTCGAAAAAAGACGACGAAGCAAAACTATTTTTGATGAAAAATCTGTAAAATCGTTTGAAACAGGGCAAATTATTGTTTTCATACGTTTGTGTTATGAATAGTTTTTCTGTGCGCTTTTTGCCTGTTTAATTCGATAGTAGTAATCGCTATTAAAATCATCCACACTCGTCAAGCAGAAAATAAAAACAGTTATGACGTACCGGTAAACCGGTGTTCCGGTATTCTGATACACTTTAGGTTGCGATATGATGCGACTACTACCAAAACGGATACAAAAAAGCGGGAAGCGCGTTTCCGCTTCCCGCTAAACCGGCATCCGACCCGTATCAAAAGGTCGTTCAATCGTTTGCAAGCCGCTTCTTCTGTCCGGCGGATTCGGCGGCGATGGCGACGCCGTTTTGCCGTTTTCCGGCAAAGATGCCGGTTGCGCCTTTGCCCGGTGCATCTCGGCGACAAGCCCGGCGACAAGTTCGCGCATCTCGTTGCCTTCGTCGAGTTGCGCCTTCACGCGGTCGCAAGCGTGGATCACCGTGGTATGGTCACGCCCGCCGAACAGTTGCCCGATTCCCGGTAGGCTCATGTCGGTCAGTTCGCGCAAAAGATGCATCGCCACCTGCCGGGCGTTGGTCACGTCGCGGTCGCGCTTCTTGCCGCCCAAATCGTCGGTCGTGACCCCGAACTGATTCGCCACCACGCGAAAGATCAGTTCCGCCGACAACTTTTCACCACTCGCGGCAAGCGGCGCGGCAACCGCCACCGGAGCCGTGTACGCGGGCGCGTAACTTGGCGCGGGCGCGGATGCCGGGGGTGCGAGCGGCAATACCGGGGCGGGGCGCATCGCTTTGGGGACATACGGCAACCTCTCCGGCGCGGCGAACCGGTCAACGGTGCGCGGGGGTGTCCGCGCCGCATCCGCGCTGTTCGTCATTCCCGCGTTCATTCCATAGCCGGAGAACCCCTTGCCGTCCGGCACAAACAGACTACTGCCGCCGACCGCTCCGCCGCGCTCCGCGCTACCTCCCGCCAACCCCGCGCCCGCCGCGATAAAGTACTTCTCCAAAATCCCTTCCGCCATCTGCGTCGTCACCTGCGAGTTCGTTAGGCTCGCGTAGGCGACCAGTTTCACCAGCGCACCCTCCAGCGTTCGGATATTGCTTTGCACCAGCCGCGCCATGTACAGCAAAACGTCGTCGGGAACGCGCAACGTTTCGCC
>JACMIU010000379.1 GCA_014380985.1 Armatimonadota bacterium
GCAGATACAGCGAAGCGCGCCAAAGAGCCAAGCGTCAACAGCAAATAAAACTTGTAGAGTGCGAAGCCCCAAACACGATGCAACGAAGCGTTGCCCCGCCGGGAGGGCAAAAAGAAAAAACAAAACAAGAAAAAACAAACAGCAAAACCCGCCGCGTATTATCCCGATGCGGCGGGTTTTGTTGTTTCCGGTGTTACCCTATGAACCTTTACTAAAGTTTTGCTGACAGTCGCCGTGCTTTTCTCGAAGCCTCGCCGAATACGAGCGTTGTGACTTGCTACCGCTTCCGAGTAAGTCGGTGCGCCGCGTCCCGTATACTTATCTTAACCGATTCGCCGCGAGAAAGTTCGCGGAATGTTTCGCGTCAGCGCGAGCGATTTATGCTACCGATTGCGCGAACGGCTAATAATCGGGCGAAGTTGCGGGCGGCGGTGATGTCGAGCGGGGACACTTCGCGGTTTTCGCCGTCCACGGTTTTCATGGTAGAAATCGTGTCGCCGTTATCGGAGAGAAAAATGCGCTGATTGACCTGCTCAAACTTGCCGGGAATGATTTGCGTTTCGCCACCGCCGTTGACCGGGGGCTGTGTACGGGCGGCACGTTTCGCGCTCAGGAATGCGCCGCGAAGCATGGGAACACCGCCGCTATCTATTGCCTCGCTAAAATAGTACCGGTCGGTGCGGTTGCCGTAATCGCCTTGCGTGGAGCGGGCGACGATTCGCGCCAGTCGCCCACCCAGATACATTGCCTCGTAGGAAGTCACGATTTCACCAACACGGGTCGTACCGGTGCGCGTTTGTCCGCTTATCGTCAGGGCTTTGTCGGTTGTGGCAATCGCCTCGGCGGTGAGTGCCGATGCCGTCTGTTCGTCGGCACGGGTCAGCAGAAGCGGCACGTTTTTGCTTGCGCCCGCGCTTTGCAAAACCGGAACCGGTTTCGCCGTCCGGTACTGCACGGTGCTACCCGACACGATGCGGGCGTCCAGCGCGAACCGGGGGTTGTAGCGTTTGCCGATTGCCGCGCCGGTGTACGGAAGCGAGAACGCTACAGGAACCTGTTTGCCCGCGAACGGCGTCACCGTTTGCGCGATCACGACGGGGGATTTCGGGGCGACATCCAAAAGGCGCACCACGGAAAACGCGGCGGGGGAAACGGCGATTCGCTCCCGGTATGCCACGCTTCCGGCAAGGATACCGTCGCGGGCGATTACTGCATCGCTTGCCGACCCCCCGCCGACCATCCGCCGTAGGTACGCGGCAACCTGCGTTTTTCCACCCGCCTCGGCGACCGCAAGCGCGGTCGCGCCCGATTTGTGTAGCCTTTCCGGGTCGGCTCCGCCGCGCAGTAGCAGTTTGACGCTTTCCAGATCGGCGGCTTCGGTGCGTGAATCCGCTTTGTTTCCGGCGGCGACCATCAGCGGCGTCAAGCCCTGCGGCGTGGACTTGTTGGCGTTCGCGCCGCGCAGAAGCAGTAAGCGAATCAGCGGGGCGTTGCGCGTTTGCGTCGCCGCCATCAAAGGCGTGTAGCCGGTCGCGCTGGCTAAATCCGGTTTCGCGCCCCGCTCTAAGAGCAGTTTCACCACGTCGGTTTTGCCGGATCGCACCGCTGAGATCAACGCCGTCCACCCGGTGTTCGCCTTCCTCGTGTCGACGGGAACGCCCTCATCGAGAAGCCTACGCACTTCGCTGACCGCGCCGCGAGCGGCGGCGTCGGGCAGGGTATCCGCGCCGCGCACCGATGGCGAAGCACAAAGCAGGATGGCGACAAGGCAGGTGGGAGCGATAAGTTTTTTCATACGGCGTTTTTCGTTCGTGGTAGTTCTTCTGAATTATCGGCAAATTGCCCGGTATATCGTAGCAACGTCGGGATAGGGTTTCACCGAACAAGCGACGTTCTCCTTGTTTCGTGCCGCATGAAACAAGGAAAAACACCCGCTCCCGGCGAACAGTGCCGTGACAACCTTTCCGCGAAAGTGATTATTTTATGCCCTTGTTTTTAGGACTGGACACCGGCACGTCCGGCACGAAGGCGATTGTGATGGATGAAACCGGCGCGACCCTCGCCACGCACACGCACGAGTACGCGCTTTCGACGCCGCAACCGCTCTGGGCGGAGCAAAATCCCGATACCGACTGGTGGGCGGCGGCGCAGGAAACGCTTCGCGCCGTGCTAAGAAAAGCGAGCGTGTCCGGCGACAAAATCGCCGGTGTCGGATTAACCGGGCAGATGCACGGCTCGGTGTTTTTGGACGCGCAGAATAACGTCCTTCGCCCCGCAATGCTCTGGTGCGACGCCCGCACGGGAGCGCAGTGCGCCGAAATCACCGAGGCGATTGGTGGCGAAGCGAAACTGTTTGACGCTATCGGGCAACCGGTTTTCACGTCGTTCACCGCGCCGAAAATCCTTTGGGTGCGCCAGCACGAGCCGCACGTATACGAGAAGATAGCGAAGGTGTTGCTACCGAAGGACTACATCCGGCTCAAACTAACCGGCGAGTTTGCGACCGAAGTGTCGGACGCTTCCGGCACATCGCTACTCGATGTTCGCGCCCGCGCTTGGTCAAAGCCGATGTTAGACGCCCTGCAAATCCCGACTGACTTTTTGCCCCCGGTCTATGAATCTACCATCGTTACCGGCGCGATTACCGCCGAAGCCGCACGGCTCACCGGGCTGTCCGCGGGAACCCCGGTAGTCGGAGGGGGCGGCGATCAGGCGGCGGGCGCGGTCGGTTGCGGCATCGTCGAAGGGGGGCGCGTGTCGCTGTCCCTCGGCACATCGGGCGTGGTGTTCGCGCACCTCGACGAGCCGTTCTTCGACCCCAAAGCGATACAAACATTCTGCCACGCCGTGCCGGGTGCGTATCACCTGATGGGTTGCGTGATTTCGGCGGCTGGTAGTTTCGAGTGGTTCAAGGAAACGTTCGCGCCCGATCAATCCTACGACGCGATCACGGCGGGCGCGGCGAACATTCCCGCCGGATGCGAAGGCTTGCTGTTTTTGCCGTACCTCGCCGGGGAGCGAAACCCGTATTTCGACCCGCAAGCACGCGGCGCGTTTGTCGGCGCGACCTTGCGAACCGCGAACCGCGATTGGTTTGCCCGCGCCGTTTTAGAGGGCGTTTCCTACGGTTTCAAGGACTTAATGACGCTTTTAGAAAACAGCGGCGCACCGGTCGGCGAAACGCGCTTGATGGGCGGCGGGGCGAAGTCCGACCTGTGGCGGCAAATCTTAGCCGACACCGTGGGGCATTCCCTGCACCGCGTCAACAACGACGAGGGTCCCGCGTTCGGCGCGGCACTGCTCGCCGCCGTCGGAACCGGCACGTTCGACACCGTTCCCGAAGCGTGCGCGGCGACCATCCGCACCACGGACGAAACTAAGCCCGGCACGAACGCGCCCGTCTATCAAAAATACCACCCGGTCTACCGCTCGCTCTATCCCGCGCTAAAGCAAGGATTCGCGGATGTCGCGGCGGCGACCGTTTAGTTTCTTTTTGCCTCCCGGCGGGGCAACCTGACGTTGCATCGTGTATGGGGCTTCGC
>JACMIU010000380.1 GCA_014380985.1 Armatimonadota bacterium
ACATCAACGCTTCGATCATCATGCAACTGATGACCGTGGCGATTCCGCAACTACAGGAACTGCAAAAAGAAGGTGATTCGGGACTCAAGCAGATCAATAAAATCACGCGCTACCTGACCGTGGTGCTGGCGATTTTGCAAAGCATCGGCTACTACCAGTTGCTTTCGTCGCAAGGTGCGCTGGAAAAAGCGGCGGCGACTTTTGTGATTGTTGTCTCGACGCTGACGGCGGGAACGATGTTCCTGATGTGGCTCGGCGAACAGATGACCGAGAAGGGCATCGGCAATGGCATCTCGCTTCTGATTTTCGTCGGTATCATGGTGTCGCTTCCGTCGCAGTTTGTGCAAACGTTCCAACTGGTTGCCGGAGACCCGACTAAGATTATCGGTGTCGTTGCAACACTGCTTCTGTTCCTCGCTACCATCGTGGGTGTCATCTACATGACGCAGGGCGTTCGCAAGATTCCCGTGCATCACATGAAGCGTATCGTCGGAACGCGCATGAGCCAAGCGGGAACGTCGTTCCTGCCGTTCAAAGTCAACACGGCGGGCGTGATGCCGATTATCTTTGCCATGAGCATTCAGTTGTTCCCGGCGACCATCGCGCAGTTCTTTCCGAACGTGCTTTGGGTGAAGCAAGCCACCGACTGGTTACAGCCGGGCGCGAGCATCTGGGCGAGCTTGGTGTTCGCGGTGCTGATTTTATTCTTCACCTATTTCTTTGTCGCCATGCAGTATGACACGCATGACATCGCCGACAACCTGAAGAAGCACGGTTCTTTGATTCCCGGTGTGCGCCCCGGCAAACCGACCGCCGTTTATCTCGACAAGGTGCTAACGCGCATCACGCTCGCCGGTGCGGTGTTCCTCGCGGCGGTATCGTTGATTCAATACTGGGCTCCGACATGGACGGGAATCACGACGTTTAGCCTTGTCGGTGGCACGTCGCTTCTGATTGTGGTCGGTGTGGCACTCGAAACCATGACCGCTATCGAAGCGCAAATGGCGATGCGAAACTACGAAGGCTTCATCCGCACCCCGTCGGGACCGGCAGGGTCGGGCGCGGCGCAAACCGGGGGCGGCACAAAATCCTACGGTGCGGCGCGAAAAGCGGCTTAGGTGTTTCGATGAGGTTACTTATAACCGGTTCGCCCGGCGCGGGTAAGGGAACGCAGGGAACACGCCTCGCGGCGCATTTCGGCATCCCGCACCTGTCGTCGGGCGATTTGTTGCGTAAGATAGTTGCGTCGGGTGACGGGGCGGTGGCGCAGTCGGCGCGGGCGATTAGCGATGGCAAAATGGTGAGCGACGAAACCGCGAACGCTTTGATGCTCGGTGAGTTAGACAAGCCGGAAGCGGCGAACGGTTTTGTTTTGGACGGCTATCCGCGCACCCTGTCGCAAGCGCAGACACTCACGGCGTTCCTTGCGGGACGCGGCGAAAAGTTAGACGCCGTGGTCGCGCTGGAAGTCAGTGAGGTGGCGGTAATCGAACGGCTCGGCAACCGGATTACCTGCCCGCAGTGCGGCGAAACGTACCACGCGCTGGTGTCGCCGCCGAAAGTCGTGGGTGTTTGCGACGAGTGCGGCTACGCGGGGCTAACGGTGCGCCCCGACGATTTGCCGGAGCGAATCACCGTGCGCCTTCGCCTGTACACGGAGCGAACCGAGCCGATTCTCGGTTACTACCGCGAGCAAAACCTGCTCACGCCGGTAAACGCCGAAGGCACAGAAAACGACGTGTTTGCGCGAATCGTTGCCGCGCTAAAAAAAGTTGCACCATTGTAGAAAGTTTGGTATACTCGATGATTGTGCGTAAGACGCCTGCCGACGTAGAGAAAATGCGGGCGGCGGGGCGAATCGTCGCCGAAGTTTTAGCGAGCGTGGAAAAAGCGGTCGTGCCGGAGGTGACTACAACCGGCGATCTGAACCGTTTAGCCGAAGCGATTTGCCGAGAGCGCGGGGGATACCCGACGTTCTTAGGCTACAACAAGTTTCCGGCGGCGGCGTGTATCTCCGTGAACAACGAGGTGGTACACGGTCTGCCGGGCGGGCGCGTTCTAAGAAGCGGCGATTTGGTGTCGTTTGATTTTGCGTGTACGCTGAACGGTTTTGTCGCCGATGCCGCGATTACCATCCCGGTCGGTGAAGTGTCGTCGGAAGCGCGGCGTCTACTCGGTGTGACGCGGGAAGCGTTGTATCAAGGAATTGCAAAAGCGCGTGTCGGCGGGCGAATCGGCGAAATAGCGTCAACGATTCAGCGGTACGTCGAGGCGGCGGGTTTTTCCGTGGTGCGCGAACTGGTCGGGCATGGCGTGGGGCGAACGCTTCACGAAGACCCGTCGGTTCCGAACTTTGGCAAACCGGGGCAGGGCGCACGATTGATGGAGGGCATGACCCTTGCGATTGAACCGATGGTAAACCTCGGCAAGCGCGAAACAGAAACGATGGACGATCAGTGGACGGTGGTCACGAAAGATGGCTCGCTGTCCGCGCACTTTGAACACACCGTGGCTATCACGAAGCGCGGTGCGGATATACTGACGTTGCCGTGGGACACGACCCCCGTGCCGAACCAATCGGCGCGAACAGTCGGAACCCACACGGCAATCGTCTAAGGAGCAAGCACGAAGCCTATGGCTGGAAGACCCGGTGGTGGCGGATATGGCGGAGCGAGACCCGGTGGCGGCGGCCCCGGACGCCCCGGCGGCGGTGGTGTGCGTCCG
>JACMIU010000381.1 GCA_014380985.1 Armatimonadota bacterium
AACGTGTGGGAGGTTTTATCGTATGCGGGGCTTTGGGCGGTTTTGTCGCACCGCGCCGCACATTGGCTCTGGACGCACCACGGCAAAACGCTTGCCCGCCTTCTGTCGCAGTACACGCGCTTTCGCACCGGTATCGAGATTCACCCCGGCGCAACCATCGGACACCGCTTTTTCATTGACCACGGTCTGGGCGTCGTGATTGGCGAAACGGCGGAAATCGGCGACGATGTGCTGATGTATCACGCGGTCACGCTCGGCGGAACGTCGCTGGTGAAAGAAAAACGCCACCCGACCATAGGCAACAACGTTCTGATTGGCATGGGGGCGAAGGTGATAGGCGCGATTACCGTGGGCGACGGGGCGCGAATCGGGGCGAACGCGGTAGTCACTAAAGACGTGCCGACCGACGCCACCGTGGTCGGTATTCCCGGCAAGGTGGTGAAAGTCGGCAGTCAATATCTTGCCGCGCCGAAGCGTGTTCCGCGACCACCGGTGCGCCCTGCCGTGATGGATGCCGAACTGAACGCCCTCGATCCGCAAGGCGAACTGATACAACGGCTCTTGGACGAAATCCACGAACTCAAACACCGTCTCGCCGCCGTGGAGGGAAAAACCGCGCCATCCGCCCCGCCCCCCCCCGACGACTGGGAACCCGACGACATCGAAGCCGTTTCCGGGTAGGTTACCTTTCCAACCGATAGCGTTTTCGGTATACTAAGGGCATGAACATGGGCGACAGTCAAACGGCAAAACGGGCGGTTGGTATAGCGGCGGCGCAATTAGTGGAATCGGGGATGGTGGTGGGCGTTGGAACCGGCTCCACGGCAAAGTATTTCACCGAGGCTTTGGCACAAAGGGTTAGCGCGGAAGGGTTGGTACTGCGATGTGTGCCGACTTCGCGGCAGTCCCGCGCCCTCGCGGAGCAGTTTGGCTTGCCGATGGTTCCGCTCACTTCCGCAACGCGCCCGGATTTAACGATTGACGGCGCGGATGAGTTCGACCCCGCGCTCAATCTGGTCAAGGGTGGCGGCGGTGCGTTGGTGCAGGAAAAATTGGTCGCGGTGTCGTCACGCGAAATGATTGTTATCGCTGATGAATCCAAGTCGGTCAAGTGCCTCGGCGCGTTTCCGCTACCGGTCGCGGTCGTGCCGTTCGGCTGGGAAACCACGCGGGAGCGGCTTAAAGACCGTTTCGGCGTCGCGGCTACCTTGCGTGAATCGCCGGGTGGACACGGCGCGTTCGTCACCGATGACGGGCTGTTTGTGCTGGATTTACGCTTCGGGCAGATTCCCGACCCCGCACAACTGGAACGCGAACTGCGAACCGTGACCGGTGTCGCGGAAGTCGGCTTGTTTATCGCGGTCGCGGTGCGCGTGCTTTTGGGCGAGGCGGACGGCACGGTGCGCGAAGTCACCCGCTCGATTTAGCTGAACTTTGGGTTTCGCTCCCCGTCTAATCTGTCGATGAACCGCGTTTTTCTCCTTTGTTGCTACGTCCGTAAACATTTTGATAGCGATAGCCGGTATAATGGAACAAATCGCGTGACTTATGTGCCAAAGGAAACGGGAATCGGTATCGCAGTCAACAAGCGGCACGAAAATCAAGACAAAGGGAATCGAAAAGTAATCATGACCACACCGGCTATCAACACAGAGAAGAATGCGGGCGACGCGGATAAACGTATCGTGCTGGTGGTGGAAGATGATCCCGGCATTTTGCGGCAGATCGCTTTCAACTTAGAACTGCATGGCTACACCGTGGAAACCGCGATTACCGGGCTTCAAGCGTTGAAGCAACTGATGAACCGTCGCCCCGACCTGCTGATTACCGATGTCATGATGCCGGAAATGGACGGCAACGAATTAGTGGCAAGCGTTCGCGCCGATTCCGAACTTGCCGACCTGCCGATTATCATGCTCACGGCGCGTTCGCAGGACGAAGACATGGTGCAAGGCTATCAGAACGGAACTGATTTGTACCTGACAAAACCGTTCAATCCCGCTGAACTTGTCACCTTCGTGAAACGGATTCTCGGCTAAATACCCGCGATGGGAAGGGGAACAGAACGTGAAACTGAACAATTTTTCCGTGATTGTGCCTGAAGGCAACGAAACCAGAGACGGCTACGTTGAACTGCCCCACGCGGGGCGTTACTCCTTGCGTCTCGTCAATGATTCCGCGCTTCGCTGTGATGCCCTTGTCGAAACCGACGGCAAAGAAGTCGGCAAATGGCGCGTGGAAGCAAACTCGTTCATCATACTCGAACGCCCCGTGAACGACACCGGATATTTCACCTTCTACGTCGCCGGAACGTCGGAAGCGAAGGAAGCGGGAATCGTGCGGCATAACGACTTGGGTTTGCTAAAAGTCACCTTCACGCCCGAAAAGAAGCCGATCCCGTTGACGGGTTTGGCTAACCGACGCTACGATGCCGGTTCCCCTTTAGGGGGTCTCCAGCAAGACCAATACTTCTCAGACCCTCAAGCGGAGGAGGCGGATATGCCAGTTTTTTCAAGAAGCCGGGGCGACGGGGAACCGACCGGGGGCTTCGTGGAAGGTGCGCCCGCACCCGCTCCGCTTCGGCGTGCCGGAGGAACCGGGCTTTCCGGGCGTAGCGACCAGACTTTTGTCAGTGCGTCGCCGATTGATTACGACGAAAACAACCAAGTGACCATCCACCTGCGCCTTGTGGAACGCGACGACAAAACCCCGCGCCCGCTCGTCGGTGTGTCCCGACAGACCCCGGTGCCGCCGTTAACCTGATGATCTTACAACCGAACCAGAAATTGCTATTCATCGGCGATTCCGTGACCGATGGGGGACGCGCCCGTCCCGACGGCGAAGGTCTGTTTGACGCCCTTGGCAAAGCGTACCCGGCACTGGTGGACGCGCTCCTTGAAACGGTTTATCCCGAACGGGCAATTCGCGTGGTGAATCAGGGCGCGAGCGGTAACACCGTGCGTGACCTCGCCGCACGGTGGGAAACCGACGTTTTGGCGCACCGCCCCGACTGGCTTTCGATCTGCATCGGCATCAACGATGTGTGGCGGCAGTTCGATTCGCCGCGTCGCCCCGAAATCGCCGTGCCGATAGGCGAGTACCGCGAGACGCTGGCACGGTTGTGCCGCGAAACCCGCCCGCTTCTGCCGGGTGGCTTGGTGCTTATCGTGCCGTTCTATATCGAGGCAAGCACCGCCGATGCCATGCGCTCCCGCATGGACGAGTACGGCGCGGCGGTGAAACAGATAGCCGCCGACAACAATGCCGTTTTCGTAGATGCCCAGCGAGCCTTTGACAACGCACTGCTGCACCGGCACTCCGCCGCGCTCGCTTGGGATCGGGTACATCCGAACCCCGCCGGACAAATGATTTTGGCGAAGGCATTCTTAGACGCCCTCGGCTTCGTTTGGACACGCGGCGAGTGACCTTCCCAACTTTCGCCAAGTGTCGCGGCGACGAAGTTTTAAGTTGTGCGAAACTATTTTACGAAATGGCTAACGAAATACTTGACAAATGTCAATGAAGGCATTATACTACCGGTGTTCTATAACACTGGAACAATGCGGCGAGGCAGAACACAATGGCAGTGCAAACACTTTCAACGGAGGAAGGACGCGGTAGCAAACGCAACCGCTTTGCCGCGATGCGCCCCGGTCGGCAAACCAAGTTTCAAGAAGTGTGCGGTCGCCTGAGCGATTTGGCGCACGAACTCGGTCCCGATGCCAAACTGCCTACCGTGGTCGAACTGCGGGATCGCCTCGGTGTTTCCGTCGCCACGCTCAATTCCGTTCTAACCGAACTCGAATCCCAGCGCGTGGTGCGCCGCCGTCACGGCGTCGGGATTTACGTCGCGCCGAATATCGCCCAGCACCGCGTCTGCCTGATTTGCGATCCGTCGTTTTTTCGCAATGCCGGAACGTCGCCGTTCTGGAACCTGTTGGTGGAGCAGGTGCGTCGCCGCGCCGAAGCCGAGCGCGAAGCGTTCTCGTTCCACTTTGCGACCGATGTCACCGACCTGTATCACGGTAATTTCCGCGCCGATGATTTAAGCGCGGCGGATCCGTACCTGCCCCGCGACATCGTGGACGATATTCGCGCCGGGCGCATTGACGCCGTGATCGGTGTCGGCTTGCCATTGGTCACCGCCGATTGGATCGAACGGCAGGGTATGCCGTTTGTGGCGTTCGCGGGACCCGGTCAGTACACCGTGGGTTTGGATACGGCGCAGATTGTCCGCGTCGGCGTGACGCAACTGTGCGAACTCGGTTGCCAGCGAATCGGATTCTATGGCGCGGTCGCTCCGTATCGCTTTCTTGTACCGGAAGCCGACAGCGAAATCATGCATATTTTCGCCGATACGCTCGCGGCACATGGGCGCACCTTTGACAAAGAGTTGGTGTGGGACAATCAGCATCTCTTGCCGGAAGGCGGTGGAACGCACACGCTGTCGCATCAGGAGCAGGGCTACCACGCCGCGATGGAAGCGTTCGGTTCGCACACCGACCGCGCCGATTGGGCGGACGGGATCTTCTCGCTCGACGACATGGTGACGCAGGGCTTGATGACCGCCTTGCAACGCCTCGGTATCACGGTCGGTAAGGACGTGCAAATCGCAACGCACTCGAACGCCGGTTCGCCCGCCCTGCTCGGCGGAGAAGACCGGATCACGCGCCTTGAACTGAACCCGGCGGAAATCGTCGGCGGAATGTTCGATACCATCGAATCCCTCCTTCGCGGCGAGATTCCCGTACATAGTAATATTTTGGTGAAGCCTCGCCTTCGGTTGGCGGGCGACCTGTAGCAACGATTTTGCGGCGCGATAAAACGCGGCGCGGAAACCAAAGGCGGGAATGTTCCCTCCGAACAAACAACGAAAAAACGGTTTGTACAATCAACTCGATGCCGCGAAGGACGCGGCGTTCCTAAGGAAGGAAACGTTTATGAAGAATCAAAAAAATCGCACGGTACGCGGCGGCTTTACGTTAATCGAACTGCTCGTCGTTATCGCCATCATCGCCATCCTCGCAGCGATCCTGTTCCCGGTGTTCGCACAGGCGCGGGAGAAAGCGCGGGCGGCGTCGTGCCTATCAGGTACGAAGCAACTGGGGCTTGCAATCATGCAATACAACCAAGACTTCGACGAATCCATGCCGTGGGGCTCTAATTTGCTGGGCACGGGTTGCGGTTGGGCGGGACAAATATACCCGTACACAAAAAGCGCGGGTGTGTATGTTTGTCCAAGCGACTCAACTGAACCGAGCAACGGGAACATGGCAGCAGGTCAACTTGGTACGACAAGCTCCTTTGGTATAAATGCCAACCTTGTACCCTATCCGGGCTTCGGATGGTGGAACAATCTTGGTACAATGGGAACGGGGCCGCTTCCGTCCGGTATGCCTTTAGGCGACATCGTTTCGCCGGCAAGAACCGTGTTGCTGTTCGAGGTGGTCAATAGCCGGGATTACGATCTGAAGTTGCCAGCGCGAGACCGAACATTGCCTTACAACGGTGCGGACGAATACATACCATACTTCGGCGCGTCTCCTGCCGGAAACGGGACGGGTGGCTTGGGCGGCTTCAACGGCGCGGGTAATGACACTCCTCCGAAATCCGGCAAATTGCGCTACGCAACTGGTTGGATGCAAAACGTCATTGGACCTGACCGCAACCTGTATTTCGATGAGCAAGGACGCCACAACGGCGGATCGAACATCGCGTTCTGTGATGGTCACTCGAAATGGGTGAAGGGAACTCAACTCTCGCCGGGCAATGATAACAACAATCCCGGCACTTGCGGTGACTATTCAACTAACACTGCGGCGAGCACCGGATGTGGCACGGTCGCCGCAACGTTCAGCACCAAATAATCAAATAGGGGGAATGGGCGGACTTGTACCAACCGGACAGTCCGCCCTTGTTGAAAGAAAATGAAAAGATTCTACTTTATCGCATTGATCATGTTTGTCATAATGGCGGGTTGTGACAAGCAACAGATTAGCAACGAGCAAGCACCTCTTTATGACGCGGGCAAGGAGTCTGAACAAAAGGCTATCGTTGAAAAGCAACAAGCCGACGCGAAGAAAAGACAAGCCGCTAAAATGCCTCCGTCAGGGGCGTTGCCAGGTGGAGCAAGCATGGGCGGCCCCCCGGTCAGCAAGTAAACATGAACAACAAAGTCAGCACTTCCGAGCTACGCACGGACGCCCGCGCTAACCCTCTCGGCACGAGCGACGCCGCGCCCCGCCTGTCGTGGAAAATCGCCACCGACGACCCCGACCGGCGTGGTTTGCGCCAAGCGTCGTACCGCGTTCGTGTGGCGACAACGCCCGCACGGTTAGCCGACGCGCCCGACCTGTGGGATTCCGGCGTGGTGGCGTCCGATCAATCGGTGGACGTTTTGTATGCGGGTAAGCCGCCTGCGGCGCGGCAACGCGCCTACTGGAGCGTCACCGTCACCGACGAGACTGGCGAATCGGCGGCATCGGAAACCGCGTTCTGGGAAGTGGGCTTGCTCACGCCGGGCGATTGGCAGGGCGCGGAGTGGATTAGTGGAACGCTTACCGGCGGGGCGCGAACCTCGG
>JACMIU010000382.1 GCA_014380985.1 Armatimonadota bacterium
GTTCCCGACGCTCATCGGGATATTCTTGACATCGGCTATCTCGCCGGTCGGTTCGGGGCGCAGTTCCCAGAACGTGCCGAGCGCGGTAGTGATTGCCATCAGCGCGAATACAGCGGAATAGTTCGGCTTGTACGCGGGGCGCACCGCGAGGCGCGGGGTCGGGGTATTCAATGCTACGCTCATACAGTCACCTTCGCTTTCGGTTCGGGCTTCTCGTCACGCTTTGCGCCGGTCGCCCATTCCATAAAGTTGCCAATCGAAATCAAAATGCCGAATGCGATAATAAACAGCATCGGCGACGACCAGTGGTGGAACGCATTCACGGCGAAATCTTTGTCGCCATACGCGCCAATCAGAATAATCAGCGTGATGCGGGTCAGGTTCGCCGCCAGCGCAATCGGAATCGCGCACATGAACAGCACCCATTTCCAGCCGAGTTTGAGCCGCGTCAGGAACGCCGTAATCGCATGCAACGCCTTAATCGCCATCAGCGAGTGTAGCCCCGAACACGGATCGGCGACCTCCAGCATGATATGTTCGTAGCCACGCGGTTGGTTAAACTCCAAGTTCATTCCCGCGCCATAGACATCCACGCCGAACAGTTGGGCAATCGCCTTCGAGCCGTTGGTGGCTAAAATCCGTAGCGGGAACGACACGACTTCGGTAAAGCCGCCGGGAATCGGAATCATAAACAGTAGATAGGCAATCGGGAAGGCGAGTTCGCGCAAGAACGCCGTGCCTAAAAAGTGCCATACCGCGCCCGCCACGAAAATCGGAATCGAAAGCGGCGACGGCCCGTTCAAGTCCATCGCTTTCTCAAACAGGTGCAAAAGACACGCCACCGCCATTACCGCGATACCGCCGGGGTGCGAACTCACTACGAGACGCTTGAGTTTTTCGCGCATCATCCACGTCACGCCCGCCGCAATGGGGATAATCAGCCAGCCGTGCTGTGCCGCCGGGTCGGTGTTCCAACGCGGAATCAAGAACTTGGCGAACGTCGTGGCATACATCGCCGCGAACAAGACGCCGACCGCAATCAGCATCGGGATATTGAGGGGCGCGTCGCCCGCGCCGAACGAACCGGGGGGCGGCGGGGGCAAATCGGGGGCGGTTTCGCTCACGGCGGGCTTTTCGCCGGTGGCGTCCGATTCCGTCGGTGGAACCGGTATGACTTTTGCGTTCGCGGTGTTACCCGCGTCCTGCGCGATAGTGGCGTTGGTTAAATCGTTCATAGTTCGTCTTTTACGAGCAGGCTACTAAAACGTGTCCGCCGCTATTGACCACAGGGCGGGGATGCTGTATGACGCGGTTTGGTGTCGAAATCGGCAGGTGTTCGTTCCGTGCGGGGCAAACGATTTTGCGTCGGTTCCATTATATCCCGGTTTCGCTCGAACGGGAACCGTGAAATATACCACACCTGCATACGCTCTTTACGCCCGGTGCGTTCCGTCGGGCTTACAATCATTCGGGAATCGCGTCGGATGCGTCTGCGTTGTGGGTGGTTAGAAGCCATACAATTATCGTGCGCATGGCTTCCACACGCTCTACCATGTCGCCCAAAAACAAGGCGTCAAAGAGTGATTGCCAATTTTCAGGAACCTGCCGCAGTTCGTGCCGGTGCGCCAACACCGCCCCTGACGGCGGGATGGGTAAACGGTTCACTGCCCAGACCGCCTCCAGCACTTTCCACATCGTTGTTGTTGACACGAACGACGCTTTCAGCAAATCGCCCCCGTCTACCGCCGCGCTGATTTTAATCTCGGCACTTCGTAGCCAGTAAAACAAGCCGTCCCATTCGCGCCGCGGTGTTTCGTAATTATCGAGCAGGTAGCGGGCGATTTGCACCAGTCGCGGCAGTTGATTCGCCTCATCCCGTAGAATACGCCCGTCCACAAAGCCCCACGCGAGCATCGGGTTCGCCGTTAGTTTTGTAACGGTTGAAGCAAAGTCGAGCGCGTGGCACTCAATCACGATGCTGCTTTCGGTTCGGGTATCGAAGCGGTGGCTCGCCCCATCGGCTAACAGGAAGAACAAATCCAAGTCGGACAACGGGTAGGCGTCGCCCCGCGCCACCGAGCCTTGTATCATCACGCCGACGATGTTTCTATCGGATGCAGTTTCGCGCAGAATGTTCTCCGTAAGCCGGTCATGGGGCGGAAGTCTGATGTTTTTCATGATTTTTGTTCAGATTGTCACCGACGTTGCCATGATCTCATCTTCGGTAAGAACGTCGGAAACGTCACGCATCAACTGGAGGGTTTGCTCCTCCGTGTATCCCGCGACTTCCAAAATAGAGTCGGCACTGATAGCCAAGAAGTCTACCAACTCGCTCATCGTCAGATTGGCTTGTAACCCCCGTTTGTAATACTGGCACATCGCCATCTTTTCTTGCGCGGCGTCGCCTCTTGCATTGCGAAACTCGTTCGCCGCTCGGTGGGACAACCACGCCACGAACGCGAAACACTCCTCGTCGGTCGTCGCGGCGTTGTCGTTATCGAAAGTTTCAGGGTTCATGCTATTCGCCGTCCGGCACGTTCCGCACCAGTTCTGCGATCCATGCCGTCGATTCGCCGTCCGACGGCGCACGCCAATCGCCGCGTGGCGACAGCGAACCGCCGCTTCCCACCTTCGGCGAGTTCGGCACGCACGAGCGTTTGAACTGCGACGTTTGAAAGAACCGCCACAAAAACTCGCGTAGCCATTTTTTGACCACCGGCAAATCGTAGGCGACGCGCTTGGCGTCGGGGTAGCCGTCCGGGAACGCTCCGATTCGCGTGTCATGCCACGCCGACCACGCTAAAAACGCCACCTTCGACGGGCGGAACCCGAAGCGCGTGATGTAGTAGAGGTGGAAATCTTGCAGAGGATACGGCCCGATTTTCGCTTCCGTGCTTTGCGACGGCTCCAAATCGCCCTCCTTACCGGGGACGAGTTCGGGCGAGATTTCGGTTTCCACAATCGAGAGCAGGGTAGCGGAAGCCGCGTCGCCGAACTGGTTCGTGCCGATGACCCAGCGAATCAGATACTGA
>JACMIU010000383.1 GCA_014380985.1 Armatimonadota bacterium
CATGCGCGAGGTTTTTGGGAGGGGCATCAAGACCGATGATGATCGGGGGAGGTCTTTTATACTGTTGGAGAGCATATGCCTCTTCAATCGTAGCGGCTTCGGTTTTGGTATCTGTCATCTGGTAAGTACATTATACCTCCGTCAAAAGTCGAACATCAACAAATCTTCTCGCCTCCGAAACGTCGAATGCGGCAAACGACTTTTGACGGAGGTATGATTGAATAACAAACCATGAAACAATTATCAGTGGCTATCGTCGGCGCGACTGGCGCGGTCGGCGCGGAGTTTTTGCGCCTTCTATCGGAGCGCGATTTCCCGCTCGCGTCCCTCAAACTGCTCGCTTCGGCACGGTCGGCGGGCAAAACGATTATGTTCAAAGGAGAGTCGCTTCCGGTTGAGGAACTGACGGCGGACTCGTTCCGGGGCGTGGATGTTGCGTTCTTCAGCGCGGGCGGGGCGCAGTCTAAAGCGTTCGCGCATCATGCGGTAGAAGCGGGGGCGGTGGTGATTGACAACTCTTCCGCGTTTCGCATGACCGAGGGTGTGCCGCTCGTTGTGCCGGAGGTCAACCCGGAGGACGCCCTCGCGCACCGGGGAATTATCGCCAACCCAAACTGCTCCACGATTATTTTGCTGATGGCACTCGCGCCGCTCCACCGATTGTCGCCGGTGCGCCGCGTGGTAGTTTCGACGTACCAAGCGGCATCGGGCGCGGGCGCGGCGGCGATGGACGAACTGACCGAGCAGTCGCGGGCGTTTTTAGCGGGCGAACCGGTGACGAAAGCCGTGTTCCCGCACCAGATTGCCTTTAACCTGTTCTCGCACAACACGCCGATTGACGCTTCCGGCTACAACGAGGAAGAACTCAAAATGGTCAAGGAAACGCGCAAGATTTTGCACGCGCCCGACCTTTTGATTTCCGCGACCTGCGTTCGCGTTCCGATTCTGCGAGCGCACAGCGAAAGCGTCAACATCGAGTTTGCAGGTAAACGCCCCACGGTAGACGCCGCCCGTGCCGCTATCGCCGCGTTCCCCGGCGTGCAACTCGCCGATGACCGCGAAACCAACACGTTCCCGATGCCGCTGGTAGCGTCAGGGCAGGACGACTGCTTTGTCGGGCGCATCCGCGAAGATTTGTCGCACCCCAATGCCCTCGACCTTTTTGTCGCCGGAGACCAGATACTAAAGGGCGCGGCACTCAACGGCTACCAGATTGCCGAACTGCTGTTGCCCACGCTTACGGGGAATAAAACCGCGTCTTGACGCGAGCGGTGTCCCCGTGGTACGATTTTGCGGCTATGTCAGCCGTGTCTATCTCGGCGTTGGAAACCTTTCGCCGCCGAAGCACGTAAATACAACCGGACGCGCCCGCAAAACAGACGAAACCCATTGCCCGCGCTCCGCTATTTTTAGTCCCGTTATTTCCCTAAGTCAGGAGTCTTTGTCTTTTGAATCGCAAAAATTATCCGGTTGCCGCCCGACGACGCCCCACCGCGCAAGCCATCAGTGTTGCTGCGACGCGCCCTGTCGCCGTGGCTTCCCACCCCGTAACCATTGCCGCGCTTGCCGCCGCCGCACTTGCCGCGCTCCTCCTCGCGGGATGCAACAACGGGGCGAAGACGTTCGGCAAAATCAACGGCCAAATCGTGACCCAGGATGAGTATATTCAGCAACTCGAACGCCAAACCGTGACCGTTCCCGGTGGGCAACCGACCAATGCCGAGCGCGTGGTGCTGGATCAGATTGTCAGCAACCGTGTGATCACCGCCGAAGCCTCGAAGAACGGCGTTTTGCCGAGCGACGACGATGTTACCAAGATGTTCGAGGTGCAAAAGAAACTGTTCGCCGCGCAATTTCCCGGCAAAGACTACGATGCTGCAATGAAAGAGCAAGGCACGACGCCCGAAGAAATCAAAAGCGACTTACGCGTACAACTGTCGGAAACCGCGCTGTACGGCAAACTGCTGAAATTGGACGAATCGGAAACGCGCTCGACGTATGAGAAGTTCCGCACATCGTTCGGCTTACCCGCACGGGTGCAGATGCGTCTGATTGTCGCGCAGGACGGCTCTCCCGACTTCGCCAAGATTAAAACCGCGCTTGCCGGTGGCAAAAACTTCGACACGGTGGCGAAGGAAATGAACCCGCCGCAAATGCGCGGCACGGGCGGACTGCTCCCGCAAGCGGTTCCGACCAACACGCTCGCCGCTCCGATGCAAGCGAAGGTGACGCAAACCGTGGAAGGCAAGTACTTCGGGCCGATTGATTTTCAGCAAAAAGGCGTCAAAGCGTGGGTGAAAATCGAGAAGAAACTGCCGGAGTTCAAGATTCCGTTCGAGGATGCCGCGCCTTTGGTGCGTCGACAGCTGGTACAACTCAAACTACAAGACGGGAAGAACCAAGCGATTCGCAACGATATTCTGCAAAAGAAAATGCAAGCGAAGTTCGAGACCGACAATAAATCGTATGAAACGGTTTGGAACGCTGTAAAGGACGCGGCGAAGAAAGCCGGTGTTGGGGAAGCGACTCCCGGTACGGGTGGCGCGATGGCTCCCCCGGCGGCGGGTATGGCGGCTCCGGTTGCTCCGCCCGCGCAGTAATGGCGATGACTATAAACGCCCCCCGGTGCAAAACCGGGGGGCGTTTTTGTTTGCGCCGATAAAGTTTCCGTGCCGGGCTTGACATCGCCGCATTGTTGTTGTACAATATGACTGAAATACGATTCGGGTCATATTTTAGACAGTATAATCAACATGGCGGAAATTAATCAAAGCGAGTGCGAAGCAAGACGTTCCATCCTGATGGCGGCGCGTACCCGTTTCCTGCACTACGGCTACAAGAAAACCACGATTGACGAAATCGCGTGTGATGCGGGTGTCGGCAAGGGATCGGTATATCTGCATTTTTCGAGCAAGGAAGATATTCTGCTCACGATTGCCCGCGACGTGAAACGCTCGGTGACGCTACAAATGCAAGCAATTGCCGCGTCGCTCGCCAAGCCTGAGGAAAAACTACGGCGTATGGTGTTGGCGAAAATCATCACCGTGCATGACGCGGTGTTTTCCACGACGCACGGGATTGACATCGTGGACGACATGATGCACCCGAAGGTAATGGAATGCGGTCGTGCCGAACACGAAGCGCAAACCGTGATTCTCGCCGGTGTTTTGCGCGAAGGCGAGGCGAAGGGCGATTTTTCTCTCCGCGGGCAGGACCCGGTAGAGGTGGCGCGATTATTCTCGCTCGCGTATATGTCGTTTTTCCCGCCTTACCTAACCGGATGCCACGCCGGGAATGGGCATTGCCAGAAGCGTTTGGAAGCAAGCGTTTCGCAGATGACCGACTTTTTACTTGCCGGACTTTCGCGCCGGTAAAATTATCGGGACAATTTTGTCGCGCCGGTTTGAACGGCGCAATTTTTTGGGAACGTATTGACTGCAAAACGATTTAAGTCACTAGTAAAACCGCCGTGGATAGGACGGCACACCATTCATGAATACACAAAACACACCAACCGGAACCGTCGTGATGCGATCCGACCGGGATCGCGCCAAACTGTTTGAGCGCGTTATTTTGCCGCATGAGCAGAGTTTGTTCAGTCCGGCGATGGCACTGACCCGCTCGTCGTCCGACGCCGAAGACTTAGTGCAGGAGACCCTGCTTCGTGCTTTCGACCGTTTTGAAACCTTCCGGCAAGACGGTTCGCCCCGCGCATGGCTACACACGATCATGCGTAATCTGTTTTTCAATATGTATCGCAAGAAAAGCCGCGAGCCGAAGCAGGTTTCCTTAGACGTTTTCGAGCCGACCACGACCGGCACGAACGGCGGCGTTGCGGTAGAAACATCGAGCGCGAGCCAAGCGGCGAATACCGTGTCGTCGCCGGAGCGTATCGTGGTCGGACAGATGGAATCTGCCGCCCTTTTAGCCGCTGTCCACGCCCTGCCCGACGAGTACCGCTTAGTCGTGACGATGGCGGATGTGCAAGGTTTGCCGTATCAGGACATCGCCGACGAGTTGCGGATTCCGATTGGCACAGTGCGTTCGCGCCTATCGCGGGGACGAGACCGGGTGCGCCGCGCCATTTTCGCATGGCGTCCGACTCCAACAACAGACATGAACGCGGCGACGGACGAGGGCAAAGTGTCGCTACATTTGTCGTCGCACCGGTCGCCTGTTGCCGCGTAAAGCGCGGGTTCGCGTCGGGGCGGTTCGCGGCGTATAATGAACGCGAACCGCCTATGAACAGAGAAAACGTAAAAAACCCGGTCGGCGTCGTGCCGCTTCAATACGACGCCTTCCGTAAATCCGACCCCGAAACTTACACGCCGGAACGAATCTTAAC
>JACMIU010000384.1 GCA_014380985.1 Armatimonadota bacterium
GTATTTTCCATAGGTTTTGTCCGTTTCTTTACGTTAGTTCGTACCTGCCGTTGGGCGCACGATCATTTCCGCCGTGTTGACTCCGGCGGGTTGGTCAATCGCGTAGGCAATCGCGTGAGCGATAGCGTCCGCCGGTAACGCGATGGCGCGGTACTCCTTCATCATCTGTTGCGTCGCCGGGTCGCTGATTGAGTCGGCAAGTTCGGATTCGACCACACCCGGCGAAATAATCGTGACGCGAACATCGGCGTTTTCTTGCCGCAACCCTTCCGAAATCGCGTTCACCGCAAACTTGGTGGCGCA
Source organism: Armatimonadota bacterium (assembly GCA_014380985.1). Classification (GTDB taxonomy): domain Bacteria; phylum Armatimonadota; class Armatimonadia; order Armatimonadales; family Armatimonadaceae; genus JACMIU01. The sequence goes on from JACMIU010000384.1 coordinate 304, forward strand.
GTACACGGCGGCGGTCGGCGAGACTTGGTGCGCCCCGATGCTCGAAACGTTGATAATATGCCCCGATTTTCGCTTGCGCATTTGCGGTAGCACGGCGGCGATTCCGTTCAGCACGCCGCGAATATTGACATCAATCATGCGATTCCACTCGTCGGTTTTACCCTCGTGCAAGGGCGACAGCGGCATCACCCCGGCGTTGTTGATTAACACGTCAATATGCCCGAATATTTCGCGGGCGAAATCGGCGAACGCTTGCACATCCGCAAGGTCAGTGACATCAAGAACGCGAAAATGCGCCGTGCCGCCCGCCACGGTGATTTCCTCGGTGAGCGTTCGTAAACGGTCGGCGCGTCGTGCGCCCAGCACGACCGCATGACCGAGGGAGGCAAGGTGGCGGGCGGTCGCTTCGCCGATTCCACTACTCGCCCCGGTAATTAATACGACTTTTTGTTCCGGCATTAGAATGCTCCTCTTTCTAACGAAACGTTTGTAGCGACAAAGTTCCTGTGGCTATTTTCCGTTACGAACTGTAATATAATATATAATCGGCACGTTGTCAATAGATTTTACGTTTCGTAACGGAAATTATTTTGCAGGGAAAAATAATGGGAAATATGGGGACACCGGAAGAAAAAAAGTTGGCGCGGGGGCGACCTCGAAGCATGGTCGCCGCGTCGCACCAAGCCATCCTTGACGCGGTGTACGAACTGCTTCACGAAACGTCGGTACGCGACCTGACGATGGAGGCGATAGCGAAACGCGCCAACGTCGGCAAGCCCACGCTTTACAAATGGTGGTCGTCCAAAGCCGCATTGGTGATGGATATGTACGAACAGCGTATCGTCGAGCGGCTCCCTGCCCCGACCACCAAGACCGCCGAAGCGACGATTCGGGTGCAGGTGACGGAAACGATTCACATTTTGAACGGCTTTATGGGCAAGGTTGCCGCCGGGATTATCGCCGAAGGGCAAAGCGACCCGGACGTATTACGCGAGTATCAGGAACGGTATGTGCGTCATCGCCGCGCCTTTACGACGCAGGCAATCGAAGCCGCGATTGCAAATGGCGAGTTTGTCAAAGTCGTTGACCCCGCGCTACTGATAGACATGATTTATGGACCGATTTACTACCGGCTTCTGGTCAAGCACGAGCGTCTCGACCAGAAGTTCGGTAGCGATTTGGTGGACAACATCATGGCTATCGTCAAGCGGTAGCCGTACCGGTTTTTAGAGCGTGCTCATATCAATCACGAACCGGTAGCGAACGTCGCCCTTCACGGTGCGGTCGTAGGCTTCGGCGATACGGCTCATCGGAATGATTTCGATGTCGGACACAATGCCTTTCTCGGCGCAGTAGTCAAGCATTTCCTGCGTCTCGGCGATTCCTCCGGCTCCCGAACCGGCGAGGCTACGGTTGTTGACCACGAGCGAAAACGCCGCCACTTCCATCGGCTTTTCGGGAATACCGACTTGCACCATCGCTCCATTTAGCCGCAATAGATTCAAGTAAACATTGATGTCGTGCGGAGCCGATACCGTGTCCAAAATAAAATCGAACGTGCTGGCGAGCGGTGTCATTTCGTCGGCGTTTTTCGACACCACAAAATGTTGCGCTCCGAGGCGCGTGGCGTCGTCTTTTTTGGCGGGGGACGTGCTGAAAACGGTGACTTGCGCTCCCATCGAAACGGCGAACTTCACGCCCAAATGTCCCAGACCGCCCAAGCCCACCACACCGACCTTTTGCCCCGCTTTGATGCCGAACCGTTTGAGCGGCGAATAGGTGGTGATTCCGGCGCACAGAAGCGGCGCGACCGCCGCGAGGTTTTCGGTCTCGGTGATTCGTAGCGCGAAATGCTCTTGCACCACGATTTGCGACGAGTAGCCGCCGTAGGTCGGCGTGACTCTGTCCATTTCCGTGCTGTTGTAGGTTCCTACGGAGCCTTTCTCGCAGTGTTGCTCGTAGTCGGCGCGGCAATTATTACATTCGCGGCACGAATCCACCGCCACCCCGACCCCGGCATGGTCGCCGATTTTGAACTTTGTGACTTCCGCACCGACCGCCGTCACGCGCCCGACGATTTCGTGACCGGGAACCATCGGGTAAATCGAATTGCCCCATTCACCGCGCACCTGATGGATGTCGGAATGGCACACGCCGCAGAAATCAATCGTGATAAGAACGTCGGTCGGGGACAGTTCGCGCCGCTCGAAGTCAAAAGGGGCGAGATTATCGGTCGGAGAATGGACGGCATAGCCTCTGGTCGGTAGCATAATTAGTTTCTTTCGTGAGAATGGCGGTCGCCGCTTTGCGGCACGCTCTTTCTATGCCTTTATTCGCCCATCGTTCCCGTTTTGTTTACTGCACCGGCGTGACCGGACTGACCGCCGCTAAAAACTCGGCGTCGTCCCGTACCGGCGCGAACTCCGGTCGCTCCAGAAACAAATCGCGCAGGTCTCGTTGCTCGGTAGCGCGGGCGTGGCGAAGCAAATCAAGCGTCGCGGCGCGATCCCCGGTCACTTTCCACCGCGTCACGGCATGGAGAAGCCAGTCCCAGCCGTTGGCGTGACCATGCGGCGGCGTGGCACGGTTCTGTTCCCAGAGGGGTAAGGCATCGGCATACTTCCCCGCCATGGTTAGTTGGTGTGCCAGATCATGACGCTCGCCGTGAACCCACGCCGCACCACCCGCCGCCGCCAAAATCGCGTATGACTGTGCCAGTGCCTCTATAAACCCTGAATCGTCGCCGGTTTTTCTCGCCCGGTCAAGCGCATGGCTTAACGCTTTTAGGCGCAGTTCGCTTTGTTTCTCTGGATTGGCAGTGTCATCCGCGAGAGCGAACATCTGCGCGATGGCATCCGCTATGCCTCGGTTGTCGCCGGTCTGCTCATACACCGCGTATACCATACGAAGCGTGAAGAAACGACGCAACCGGTTGGCATCGCTCGTCGCCGGGCTTGCTTTGAAAAGCGCGTTCACCTTGCGCCGGTAGTCCGCGCCGCGCCACACCGCCGCATACGACCGGGCGAACGCCGCCGATTGTGACAGGAAAAGAAGCGCGACTTCGCCCTTCCGGCACGCCGGTTCGGTTGTGTTTTGAGGCGCGGGGTTGTAGGGAAACGATTCGAGCAAGCACACGTCATCATGTCCCTCA
>JACMIU010000038.1 GCA_014380985.1 Armatimonadota bacterium
GATGCTTTCGCGGCGGGCTTGGGCGACCATAAAATCGTCACCACCCTTTGCCCCGGCGGCAAGGAGCGGATGCGCCGGTTGATGGAAACGGTGCGGCGCGGGCGCGTAGACCTGACGCCGCTTCTGACGCACACGTTCGCGTTGGACGACATCACCGACGCCTACGCGCTGTTCGGCGACCGCAAAGACGGTGTGCTGAAAGTCGCCGTTCGACCGTAACCGAACCACAACAACTACTGATTATCCGTGGTTCGCGTGGACATGCGGAAAGCGACCTAAATCCTATGACAACAGCGATAGCCACGGAAAAAACCGGTGAAGCACCGTATCAGCAAGCGTTCGCGGCGGTAATCGCGTCGCTACAAACCGGCGCGGAAGGCTTGACCGACACCGAAGCGGCAAGCCGTTTGACCCGGAACGGGCGCAACGAACTTGCCGCGAAAGCACCGGTTCCGGCGTGGCGCAGGTTCCTCGCGCAGTTCGCCGATGTGCTGGTCATCCTGCTTCTGGTCGCCACCGGCATCTCGTTCGGGCTGTGGCTTCTGGAGCGCGAATCGCCGCTACCGTATGAGGCGATGGCGATTCTCGCCGTGGTCATTGCGAACGCGGTGATGGGCTATGTGCAAGAAGCGCGGGCGGAAAAATCGGTCGCGGCACTGCGGAAAATGATCGCGGCGCAGGCGAATGTTTTGCGCGGCGGGGCGCGAAAAAGCGTTCCATCGGCGGAAATCGTCACTGGCGATGTGCTACTTCTCGAAGAAGGCGACACGGTTCCCGCCGACGCCCGGCTGATTGAGTCTACGTCGCTTCAAATCGCCGAGGCGACGCTCACCGGCGAGAGTGTGCCGGTCGAGAAAAGTACCGACACGGTTGCCGCGAATGCCGAACTCGCCGACCGACACAACATGATCTACAGCGGCACATCGGCGACCTACGGGCGCGGCGCGGCGGTGGTCACGGCAACGGGAATGAATACCGAGATGGGGCGTATCGCCACGCTCCTTGAAAACGCTCCCGACGAAATCACGCCGCTACAGAAAGAACTGGATCAACTCGGCAAGCGACTTGGCGTGATTGTTGTAATTATCGCCGTGGTGATGATAGCAACCATTATCGTAATCGAAAAGGTGCAGGGCGTTTCGGCACTGCTGGAGGTGCTGATACTCGGTGTCGCGCTTGCGGTCGCGGCGGTTCCCGAAGGCTTGCCTGCCGTTGTTACCACGGTGTTATCGCTCGGTGTGCAACGCATGGCGAAGCGAAACGCGATTGTGCGCCACCTGTCGGCGGTGGAAACCCTCGGCTCGGCAACGATTATCGCGTCCGACAAAACCGGTACGCTGACGAAAAACGAAATGACCGTTCGTGCCGTTGTTACGGCAAGCGGGCGCGGGAACGTGGATGGCACGGGCTACGCCCCCACCGGAAGCATCACCGGCGAAAACGGCGCATCGCCGCAAGGCGCGTTTCTCGCGGAAACGACGCGAACGCTCACGGTTGCCGACCGCGCCGGTAACGCCGTTTTGCAGGAAGCAAGTGGGGTATGGACGGTGCAGGGCGACCCGACCGAAGGCGCGTTGATAGTGGCGGCACGAAAAGCCGGGCTGGAAAAATCGGTTCTGGAAAAACGCTTCGTGCGCGTCGCCGAGGTCCCGTTCTCGTCCGAGCGCAAGTTGATGAGCGCGGTTTTCACCGACGCCGACCGGCAGAACGCCCGGTTTGTTTTCGTCAAAGGTGCGCCCGATGTTCTGCTGAATCGTTGTACCCATGAGTTAGTCGGCGCGGAGTCGGTGCCGCTCACCGACGACCGGCGGGCGGCGATTGGCGCGGCAAGCGACGCGCTTGCCGGGGAGGCACTGCGCACCCTCGGTGTCGCCGAACGGGCGTTTCCCGAAGGCGCACCTACCGAAGGCGTGAACGCCGACATCGAAAACGGTTTGACGTTTTTGGGCGTGGTGGGCATGATTGACCCGCCCCGCACCGAAGCAAAGGACGCCGTGGCACGGGCGCGGGGCGCGGGAATCCGTCCGGTGATGATCACTGGCGATCATCCCCAGACCGCAACCGTTATCGCTGCCGAACTCGGTATCGTAGCGAAAGACGGGCGCGTCTTGACCGGCGCGGAAATAGAGGCGATGAGCAACGACGCCCTCGCGCAAGCCGTGCATGACGTGTCGGTGTACGCCCGCGTCAGCCCGCAACACAAACTGCGTATCGTCACCGCTTTGCGTAGCGGCGGCGCGATTGTCGCCATGACCGGCGACGGCGTGAACGACGCGCCCGCCCTGAAAACCGCCGACATCGGGATTGCAATGGGCATCACCGGAACCGATGTCTCGAAAGAAGCCGCCGACGTGATTCTGACCGATGACAACTTCGCCACGATTGTGGCGGCGGTCGAGGAAGGACGCGCTATTTTCGACAATATACGCCGGTTTCTGCGCTTTCTTTTGTCGTCGAACATCGGCGAGGTGCTGACCATGTTTTTCGGCGTGTTGCTGGCAAAGGTCATCGGACTCGACGCCCCCGGCGAAAGCGGCGCGGTGATATTGCCGCTCTTGGCGACACAGATTCTGTGGGTGAATCTTGTCACCGATGGTGCGCCCGCCCTTGCTTTAGGCGTTGACCGCGCCGAATCCGGCTTGATGGTGCGTGTCCCGCGTCCGACCGGCGAGAGCGTGGTAACGGCGCGAATGTGGGCGGGCGTGGTGTTCGTCGGGGCGATCATGGCGACCGGCACACTGCTCGTGCTGGATGCGTCGCTACCCGGCGGCGTTATCGCGGGGTCGGTTACGGCATCTGGAGCGGCTGGGATTGGCGGAACGGACCGGCGGCCGGTACCGGCTCGATGCTGAGATGGAGACGAAGCTGCGCACCTTGCAGATCCGGCGAGACGTGATCC
>JACMIU010000385.1 GCA_014380985.1 Armatimonadota bacterium
CGCTGAAGCACCGCCAGCAGTACGTCGCTCGGCGTAAGCGGGTCGGTACGCAAATCCCAAACCGTAGTATCGCGTATAGGAACTAAATCGAAAGCGTCTTTTGTTCGCAAACTGGAAAAACTGCGTCGCGCCATGGGGCTTCCTCCGGCTTTCAGTATACCCGCGTGGCATCGGCGTTGCCGCGAATCACGAGCGATAATCGTTCGCGCAAAATCGGCATCAAACGGTCGGGGCGAACGTGATACGATAAACACGGAATTAACGCATGACGATGCTATTGACCGACAGCGATACCGAAGTCGCCGAACACGAAAACGAAACGCGCAAGGTTCGCAAGGGCGAACGAACACGGGAGCGGATTTTGGAAGCCGCGCTTGATTTATTTGCGCGGCAGGGGTTCGCGGGCGCGACGATGCGCGATATTGCGACCGAAGCCGGTTGTTCGCTCGGCTTGGCGTACCGCTATTTCGCCCGCAAGGAAGACATGGTGCTGGCGTTGTACGACCGGTTGGCGCAGGAGTTGTCGGACGAAGCCGACTGCCTTCCGGTATCGTCGCTTGCGGCGCGTTGGGCGGCGATTGAGATTGCCGACCTCGAACGCCTCGCGCCGCATCGTGACGCCTTAGCCGCCCTGTTCGGCGCGGGGCTGTCCCCCGACGCCCCGACGCAGGTCTTAGGCGGCGCGACGGCGGAGATACGGGAGCGGGTGCGCGGCGTGTTTGCGAGGGTCGTGAACGGCGCGTCGGACGCCCCGAAGCGCGAACAGTGCGCGGAAATCACCACGCTTTTCTATGCCGCGCACCTGTCGCTGGTGCTGTTTTACCTGCAAGACCGGACACCGAATCAGAAGGCAACCCGCGATTTAATCGGTTTCGGGCGCGAGATATTGTCGCTTCTTCGCCCCACTCTCGGCTTGCCAATGGTCTCGCGCTACCTGACGCGCCTATCGGGCATCTTCGCGCCGCTTTTCGGCGCAACGTAGTGGGCGGTAATTTTTCATAGCGAAGGAACTTAACCTGCAAACATAACGACAAATAGCCATAATAAATACGGGTTTACGCAAACGTGCCTCGTGTCGGCACGTTAGTAAAGGAACGCAAGTTATGGCAACCGCAACACAAATCGGAAACACACAGGTTTTGCCGCTGGATAAAATCCGCACCAACGAAAATCAGCCGCGCCGCACATTTTACCAAGATTCGCTCGATGAGTTAGCCGCCTCCATCAAGGAACGCGGCGTACTCCAACCGATTGTGGTACGCCCCCTCACCGGACGGCACGAGGGCTTATTTGAAATCGTGATGGGCGAACGCCGGTTCCGCGCGTCCAAACTTGCCGGGATGGAAACGATTCCCGTTCTCGTGAAAAACCTGACCGACGAAGAGGCGGCGGCAGACTCCCTGTTAGAAAACCTACAGCGTGAGGACATGAACCCGATTGAGCGTTCGCGGGCGATGCAAGCGTTGCTTCAATTTATGAGTTACGACCGCGTGGCGAAAACGCTCGGTGTTTCGGAAACCACAATTCGGCGCGGACTCGAACTCCTCGAATTGCCGCTCGCCATTCAGCAGGAATTAATCGCAAGACCGGGAGCCGGAGAGGGCGCGTTTGTCGAAGGTCACGCCCGCGTTCTGCTCGCCATGAACGACGACGCGCAGTCGCAGATGCGCCTCGCGCAAAAGGTCAAGCAGGAAAAACTCAATGTCGCCGACCTGACGAAAATCGTGGACGCCGTGCGCCAGTTCCCCCAGCGCAAAGAAGCGTTTTTGCGCGTTCCGGTCGCGGTGACGGAGCAGATTTTGAAGTCGCTCGGCGCACGCGAGGAGCGAAAACGCCCCTACAAAGCGGTCACGGCGGATTCGCACTTGAAGTCGCTGGAAAAAAGCGCAGGCGGTTTCGGCGAAATGTTAGACGACCGGATCGGCGAGTTTCTGTCCGCCGAGCAGATGAACCAGTTGCTCGCCACCACCGCCGAACTGTGCCGCGAACTCGAAAGTTTCAACATGAAACTGCGCGAATCGCTGGCGAACAAAGATTTCGGCTTCCGCGAAGTTTACATTCATTGCCCGCTTTGCGGTCGCGTGGAACTAATCGGGTCGCTACGATGCTCGGTGTGCTGGACGATTTTGCGCCGGTGCTACGACTGCGGCAACTACGACCGCGCCTATGAAAAATGCGGCATCATCGGAACCAAGATTTTCATCGCCGAAGCGGAAAACCCGAAAGACTACTCAAAGTCGTACAAATGCCCGATGTACAAGCCGAAGTTTGAGGCGCAAGCGGTGAAACTGCGTATGGTCGGTTAGGTCATTTTTTTCAGAAACGCCGTCGCCGCGTGGGTTAAGCCGTCGCGCTCGCGCCATACCGCCGCCACGGTGCGTGTCGGGCGCGGCGCGGCAAGTTCGACGATTACCACGCCGGGGGGCGGATGAAGCGCGAGACGCGGCAAAATCGCTATCCCCATCCCCGATGCCACCATACTTTGCATCCCGGTTGCCGATCCCGATACGCAGGCAATGCGCGGCGTGAACCCGGCGGCGACACACGCGGCGTAGATCGGGTGCGCGGACGTTGTGCCTTCGGGAACCCAAACAAAGTATTCGCCCGATAGGTCGCAGAGAAGTGGCGCGGGAAGGTTTCCATCGGCGAGGCGGTGGCTCGCCGGAACCACCAGCACTAAATCTTCAGAGAAAAGCGGCATGACCGCGACATCGGGAACGCTTAAGGGCAACTGCACAAAACCAATGTCGGCGATTCCCGAAACTACCGCCCCGGCAACGGCAAGCGCGGGAACCGCTTCATGCACGGTGATTTCGATATGTGGGTGCGCGGCGCGAAACGTGGCGATGTGGGGCGGAAGCAGGTTCTGTCCGATGGTCGGTAGTGTCCAAACGGAAAGACGCCCGCGCTCCAAGCCTACCACGGCGCGAACGGCGCGGCGGGCTTCCCCTTCCTCGTGCAGAATCCGCTCGGCATACTCGGCGAGGGTGCGTCCGGCATCGGTCAGTCGCACCGAACGCCCTTGTCGCGTAAAGAGCGACGTACCGACTTCTCGCTCCAAGTTGGCGATTTGAAGCGACAAACTCGGTTGCGACACGCAACATTCCTCGGCGGCGCGGCTGAAACTTTCCCGTTTCGCGGCGGCGGCAAAATAGCGCAGTTGAAACATTTCCATAGGTGCGTCGGTGATACCTCTGTCCATCTCTTGGACTAGCACAGGCGTAGCCTATCGAAAAGCATTTTTTGCCTAATTGTGCTTATCTTCGGGCTATAGCGCGAATCATACGACGTTTCTTTGCTATCTGCAACCTATACCGATTTTCATTGCGTTGCCGCCACGGTATGCGGAAGCATTCCGCCTAAGCCGTGCCGGATGCCGGAAACGTAGCGGCGGATGAGGCGCACCTCGCTCCCGAACACGACCGGTAGAATCGGCGCGTCTTTTAGGGCGACGGCGACGGCTTTATCATACGCCGCCTTGCGCTCCGCTTCGGTAAGCGCGGTGTCGCCCGCGTCGCAGTGCCGGTCGAACTCCGCGCTCCGATACTGCCCGTAGTTATTCGGCGACCGCGACGATAGCAGGTTCCACAGCACACTGTGCGGGTCGGGTGTGCCGCTCCAGCCGCTATACATCGCGTCAAAGTCGCCGTTTTCCATGCGCTTTAGTAGCGTTCCCCACTCCTGCTCCTGAAGCGTGACGTTCACGCCGACCGCCGCCCACTGCTCCTTGAGAACCTGCGTCGTTTTCGACGCCGTAACCGAACCTTCGCTGTACAGAATCGTGAACGCGAACGGTTTGTCTGCGCCGTACCCGGCTTCCTTGAGCAGTTGGCGCGAAACATCGGGCGCGAACTGCAAGGCGTCCGGCAGTTCGGATAGTTCAGCGGCGGCGTCAAGCGGCGCGAGCAAGCCAGTCGCGGGCGGGTACATTCCAGCAAGGGCTTCCTGTGCGATAACGTTCCGGTCAATGGCGCGGCTCAACGCCTGACGCACCCGCACATCGCGCATCGCCGCTAACTTCTTCTGCCCCAGCGTCACGAAAAACACCCCGGCCGATCGCCATTCGGACAGTTCGTTTTTGGTTGCGGGGTCGGCTTTGTCCGACTCGTAGTCGGCGACGTTTTCGGCGTAAATATCGAGGCTGTCCGAATCATACAGGTTGCGCGTGGTTTTCGCGTCAATGATTATCGGGCGTTCGATGCGCGTTAGTTTCGGTTTCTCACCGTGGTAGCCATCGAATGCGGTTTGCACCACTTTGCTTTGCCGGATGTATTCGGACAGTTGAAACGCACCGGTTCCCTTTGCGCTTTCCAGCGTGATTTCGGGAATGCCGCGCTCGTTTTTCTCCGCCGATTCCCAAGCGGTCGGCGATGCAATCAAGAAACCGGTCAGTTTATCAAGAAAATAGGCACGGGGGGCGGTTAGCACGAAGCGAATGGTTTGCGCGTCCACTATCTTGACGCCGGACACATCCGGCGATTTTCCGGCGATATACTCGTTCGCGCCGACAATATCGTCCAGCGTCAGCGTGGCGCGAGGCGACGCGAGCGACTTGCTTAAAATCCGCAGGGCGTTGGCGCGGACGACTTCGGCGGTTAGCGGCGTGTCGTCGTGGAAACGAACGCCGGGCTTGATTTTGCAGGTGTACGTCAAACCGTCCACGCTGACCGTGGGCATTTCCGACAGCAATATCGGCTCCAGTTTGTTGTCGGCGTCGTACTGCACGAGTGGCTCGAACGTGTTGTGAAGCGCGTCCCATGTTCCCGTGCTGAAACATAGATGCGGGTCAAGCGTGGTCGGCTCCTCCCGGATCGCATAGCGTAAAACACCGGGGGTGGCACTGCCCTTTTCCGGCGCGGCGGGGTCGGACGGCGACGCGGTTTTCACTCCCGGCGTGTTGCAACCGGCGAAAAGCGGGGCGGACGCGGCGAGCGTGGAAAAAGCCAAGAAGCGGCGACGGGAAAAGCGCGGGATTACCATACGCCATACTACGGCAAAACCGGCGAGGTCGTCAACGTTTCCGAATCGGTATCGGTGTCGGGGGCGCGGCGGGGGCGACTCCCGGCAGTGCGGGCGGTTGCGACAGCGTTTTGTCGGCTAAAAAGTCGCCGCGATATTTCATCGCCTGAATGATTTCGCGCTCGTATTTCGAGAGCTCCAGCGGGTCGGAAAGGCTCCGTGCCGCCATAATTTTCGCTCCGATTTCGGCGAACTCACGGATATTGCCTTTGTTGACCTTTTTGTCCATCAGCGTCGCCATTCCCGCTTCCGACTTGACTATATCGCCGACGCGCACCGTGGCGTTGCCGATAACGAATACATCTTCCGCCGGATAATAGCGCGACCGGGCAACCGAAACCTGCGCGAGTCGAAACCCCTCAAATGCGGCGGCACGCTCGAAAACGGCGGTTAGCCGCTTGTCGTTGATCACACGAATCACGGCGTCCGCGCCGCGAGTTTCTACGCCCGTTACCGGGTCAACACAGACCAGCACCGTCGGCGACGCGGCGACATCAATCCCGAAGCGGCGAAAGTCGCCTTCAAAGCCCACGGGGTCGGCGGTTTTGTATGCTTGCAAGACTGTTGTGAGCGAACCGGTTCCGTCGGCGGCGGTAATGAACTGCAAGAAACCGATGGAAACGAACCCGGTATCGTAGGTGTTAATCGCCTCGAAACCGCCTTCGTAGCGCGATACGGCTTGCAGAACGCGCCGCTCGAACGCGGTGCGCCCGGCTTTTGCAAACAGCGCGTCCAGTCGGTCGCGCTCCGCGCCGGTCGCCTCGGACACGCGAACGCCGGGGCGAATCACGCCGTTCGTTTGCCGGTAGTAGGCGTAGTACGCCGGGCGTTTCCCGAAATCAATGCCGTCTTCATAAACACACAGCGTGGGACTACCCTCGAACATCACTGTATAGCGCGTCGGTTGCACGGTTTCGTACAGTGCGGGCGGTTCGTCCACGCCGACAAATGCGCCGGGGTTATCAGGTAGGGGCGTCGTGCCGAATGCTTTGGCGCGTTCGTGGGCGAAGCGCAGTTTCCACCAGTCGGCGCGTGCCGGGTCGGGCGGCAGTCGCAAAAAGTTCCAGTACCACAAGGAACCCGCAACCGTGATATTGAGGCGCGGTGGCATGTCCGAGGCTCGCACGGCGTAGCGACCGGGGGCATTCCAGTAGGTTCGCACGGCTTCGCGCTCGGCGTCGGTGAAAAGCGGCGCGGGCGGGGCGTCCTGCCGCTTCGCGCCCGCGCACGAGGTTATCGGCGACAAGGCGGCGAGGGCGGACAGGAGCAGGGCGCGGCGCGAAGGGAAAGCGGGAGTCACGCGCCCATCGTATCAAACCAAGCCCCGTGCGGCAATAGCCGTTGCGATTCGCGCCATAAAGTCGCGGTCGGATTCGGGGTCGAACGGCACATCCCGCAAATCGTCGGGGTACTGCATCGGCGGTTTCGTGCGGTACGCTGGGGGTTCGTTCGCAAATCGCGGGAAAATGTGCGCGTGTAAGGCGGGTTCAAGGTTGCCCAGAATCTCGTAGTTGCAACGTACCGCACCGGTGACTTCTAAAAGCGCGTCGCCGATGGTCGCCATGTCCGCTAAGAATCGGGCGCGATCGCTTCCCGTTAGCGCGTTCAGGTTGGGAACCACCGGGTCGGGCAGAAGCAGGCAGTAGCCGCGCAGATACTGCCGGTCGCCCATCATTACCCAGCCGGACGGCATCCGGCACACCACGGCGGGATTGTTTTTGGCGTTCGCGGCGCGGACGCGCTCATGGATCAGTGTTGGCATAGTTTTGTTTTTTTCCGTCCGCGTAGGACAAAAGAAGCGTTAGTACAACGCCATCTCGTCGCGGTGAATCAGTTCGCCCGGTGCGGCAACATCTTTTGCGCCCGCGCCGGTTCCGGCGAATCGTTCGCAGGTTGCCGCATCGAAGCGCACCACGCCGCGTCCGAACTCTTCGCCGGTTTCATGGAGGCAGATTCGCACGATCTCGCCCGCCGCGAACGCGCCGGAAACCCCCGTGACGCCGACCGGGAGCAGGGAACGCCCTTCGTCCTCCAGAACGCGCCGGGCGCAAACGTTGACGTGCAGGGTTCCGGTCGGTTCGCCGCTCCAGACAAGCCAGCGTTTTTTCGCGGCGGGACGCTTGACGGCGGGCGCGAAATACGTACCCGCGCCGGGTACGCGGTTTACGCAATCGGCGAGAACATCGGGGCGGCGACCGTGCGCGATGAACAGCGCGATTCCCGACGCGGTGGCGATTCGCGCCGCCGCGAGTTTCGTACGCATTCCGCCCGTGCCGCCCGGCGTTCCCGCGCCGCCCGCCATCTGCCAAATCGCCGCGTCCAGTTTCGGCACGGTTTCCACCAGTTTCGCGTCGGGGTTCGCTACCGGGTTTTTGTCGAACAGACCGGCGATGTCGGACAGGATAACCAGCGCGTCGGCATCGGTGAGCGAGGCGACCAGCGCGGCGAGCGTATCGTTGTCGCCGACTTTGATTTCGTCGGTGGCAACGGTATCGTTCTCGTTGACGATAGGGATTGCTCCGTAGCCGCGTAGCGCGGCGAACGTGTTGCGGGCGTTCAGGTAGCGCGAGCGCACCGAAAAATCATCGCGGGTCAGCAAAACCTGCCCGACCGCGATCCCATAGTTGGCGAAAATATCAGCATACAACCCCATCAAAACACCCTGCCCGACACTCGCCGCCGCCTGCTTTTGCGGCAGACTTTGCGGTCGCTCCGGTAGTCCGAGCCGCGCCGCGCCCGCCCCGACCGCGCCGGACGACACCAAGATTATCTCGCGCCCCCCGGCGATTTGCGCGGCGATTTGCGCGGCGAGGGCGTTGACGAAAACGCGGTCAATCGCGCCGGTCGCGGGGTGCGTGAGCGTGGACGTGCCGACTTTGACAACAAGGCGTTTCATCTACGCGCCGGTTGCCGCTTCGGGAGTAGGGAACAGGCGCGGCAATCGGGCGTACTTTCGCCGCCGGTCGCCGTAAGTCAAATGGATTCGCGCATAGCCGGTTTTCTTCGCGCCCGCCTCGACGCGAAAGATAACGTCGTCGCGGTCAAAGCGGCGCAGAACGGGCGTCAGTTGTGCGCCCGTCAAGGGGCTATCTTCTGCGATCTCGCGGAGCAGTTGCGCCGTGAGTCCGTCGCCCTCGCCATTGACGCTGTGCCACGCGGTTTCGGAATCGTCCGGGGGCGGCAGGTCGTCGGTGCTAAGCGTCGTGGTGCGTAGCGTGATTTCGCCGCGTAGGTACGCCCGGTAATC
>JACMIU010000386.1 GCA_014380985.1 Armatimonadota bacterium
AAAGCCAACGCCACCCGGTGCGAGGAGCCATTTATGCCCGCCGCCCGTGGCGAACGACACGCCGGGAAACACGGACAGGTCGAGGCGCAACGCTCCGAACCCCTGTACGGCGTCCACGACGAGGTGAATATTTCGCGCCGCGCAAAACGCGCCGAGACGCGCCAAGTCCATCCGTTGTCCGGTTCCCCATTGCACCCAAGACACGGCTAAAACGCGGGTATCGGCGTCGCAAGCGGCTTCAAGGTCGTCTTCCGCCACATAGCCGTCGGCCTGCGGGGGAACAAGGCGCGTGTGAACGCCCCGCGTTTCCTGCGCGAGCCACGGGTAAACGTTCGACGGGTACTCGTTCGCGGCGACCACGATATTTTCCCCGGCGCGAAAGGGAATACCCTGCGCGATAATCGTCAGACCATGCGACGTGTTTTTGACCACCGCCAAGTTGTCGGGGGCGGTGCGAAGCATCCGCCCCCAGATTTCGCGCAGGTCGCTTGCCCGCGCAAAAGCGTTCATGTAAGCGGTAAGCGGGTTCGCGCTTTGCAGTTCGTCCAATACCTCACGCACAGCGTCGGCGACCGGGCTTGCGACGGGCGACGTTCCGGCGTGGTTCAGGTGGATACATTTTTGCGCGGACGGGAACAGGGCGCGAAGTTCGGTGGGCGTCATGGTGCTAAGTATTCCGCCTACTCCAGTTCCAATTTCCCGAAGCGCGATTCGGTGGGCGACAACCGTTTCCGCAGGTTCTCATACGCGCCGTTCACACGGTCTAAAATCACCTGCGCCTGCGCCTGCTCGCCCGAACCGTCGGCGAAGCGGCGTGGGTCGCACCGGGCAACCAGTTTCTCGTAGGCGGCTTGCACCGACGGGTAATCGCTTTCCGGCGTTAGCCCCAGCACCTTATAATCGGCGGCGTTCGGGTCTTCCGGCATAATGGCGACGGGCGCGGGCGCAAACTTGTTTGCGCCCATGGGCTTCGCGGCGGGCATCACGTCGGGTTTGATTTCCGCTTGTTGCGCCCGTGCCAGTTCCAGATTCGCGTCGGCGGTGCGGCGGGCGGCGTTGATCCGCTCCTCGGCGCGGCGCATCAAGGCGTCCGGGTCGTTGTCATAGGCATCAATTCGGCTAACCGAATCGGCAACGCCGTCCGCGTCGGCGTCTAATTCGTCCTTCGACACGGAACGTTCGGCATCGGTCAGTTTGTCGTCAATCGCGTCGCGCACACGCCCGACATACGCTTTGCCGAGGCGAAGCGAACGGTTAAAAAGATCACTCACGTGTTTGTTAGGTCCTGTCTCTCGAAAATGGATACCCGTATTGTACCGTATCACGCCGCACGGTCTTTAGTTTTTCGACGCATCAACCGAAAAAAGGAAAGAACCCGGTAAATTGACGCATACCGAGAAGCGGCTCCGCGAACCGATATTTAACACAGGAAACCCGGTGCGAGCCGAAAAGTCGCCAGCCGGATACCGCAATCACAAGGGGTTATAAACTTATGGACATCGAGGTAAGCCGGGGCGCGGATCCCGCAACCGGAAGCATGATACATTTGACCAAGCGCGAGATCGAAGTCTTGAGTTTGGTGATTGAGGGCAAGTCGTCCAAAGAGGTCGCCGAGCATATCTATATCTCCAAGCGCACCGTGGACTTCCATCTCGCCAACATCTACAAGAAGTTAGATGTCACCAACCGCGTTCAAGCGTTCCGCGAGGCGACGCGGCGCAACCTGCTTCCCGTGGGCGATTTTCTGGGGATGATGAGTTAGAACGTGATTTCGTAAGGCACACCGCACTCGGCGAGAAACGTTTGCGCGGTGTGCCATAGATCGGGCGAGTACGTGGTTCGCACCGTGACCGCCCCGGTCAGTAAATCCTCGCCAACATCGGCGCGGGCAACGTGCAGGGCATCCACTAAAGCGCGGGCGGTCTCCAAAGGCGGGGCGTCCGGCGCGAACGGCAAAAACACCACCATTTCGGATGTCACTGCCACGGCTCCGGCACGACCGAGTCGTAGAACGCGGGGCGACGCGGTTCCGCCATCAAATCGGTGACGTCTTCCTTGAACACCAGATAGTGCGCGGTGCGCTGGTGCGCCGCGAAATCTTCGGCAGAATTGTAAACCTCGTAGAGAACATAGCTGGTCGGCGCGTCGTCGTCCGCGGCTACTTCCTTCTCCTTCAGCACATCGAAGCGCACGTTGCCGGGTTCGGTGCGTGTGGCGCGGTGGTTGGCGATAATGGCTTCTTCAAACCGGGCGGCGTTTTCCACCCCCGGCTTGACTTTGACTTGAACAACGACGATATGCATACCGCGCAGTTTACCCGTTTCGCGGCTTGCAGACAAGCCCCATTACCAACCCGGTAATCAGCGCGGCGTTCGCCGACACCGCGATAGCAAGCGGGACATATTGCCGACTTCCTTCGTTGATTCCTGCGAACGCGATAAAAGAGCCGAGCCACGGCAGGAACGCCCACGGCGTGGTTTCGTAGCCCATTAGCGACAGCGGGAGAGCGGGCAGGAGGTTGAGCATGAGGAACGCGCCGAACGCCAGCGCACGGGCGGACGACGCCGACCTGATAAACCGGGCGCACAGGCGCGACAAGCCCCACATCAGCGTACCGGTCCCTAAGACATAGAACGTCGGCAGAGCGATGGTTTGTAGGGTCAGGGCGTCCACGCGCCCGGTGGCGACGAAGATACCGGTGAGCAGTCCCGCAACCGCGACGCCGAACCATGCGTAGAAGTACGGCAATGCGCCGGAGTGTCTCGGCAGGAACATCGCACGAACGCTGAAATACCCGGTGTCGCCGGTATGCGCTTCCTGTGCATCGCCGGGAGGGGCGTCTTCCGCTCGCACCGGCACGAAAAGCCCCGGCAGGAACGGAAGCGCGAGAACGAAGAACCCCGCGAACACGGCACAAACTATTGCGAGAAGTTGGGGCGTTTGATCCATGACCGGGCGGAAGTCTCCATCCGTGCCGAGAAAAGTATCCGCGAAGCCACTTGCCTTACCGAGGCTGTAGCCCGCGATCAGAGTCGCCAATCCGGTCACGAAGAGCAACTGCTTGCGAAGCGACTTGCCCGACGCCGCGCCGAATGCGCCGAATCGGTACGTCGCCGCCGTCAAGAATAGGCGAACGGCAAGCACCGCGAAC
This sequence comes from Armatimonadota bacterium, assembly GCA_014380985.1. Classification (GTDB taxonomy): domain Bacteria; phylum Armatimonadota; class Armatimonadia; order Armatimonadales; family Armatimonadaceae; genus JACMIU01. Next base: position 3,152 of record JACMIU010000386.1, read on the forward strand.
GGAAGCATGGCAAGCCATAGCGGAACGTGAACCGCGCCGATGGCGATACTGCGCCGCGCTTCCGATGTAATCGCGGCGAGCGGCGACAGCATTCCGATTGCCGCTACCGGCGTCATCAGATTGGCGTCACCGGTAATCATGCCGAGCGCGAACGCGCCGTAGCCGATGCCGACGAACACCAGAACTGCCGCATATGTCCAGATAATCGCGTGCAAACTGCTACGGCAGGCGCAGGAGAAATACAAGCCGATCGAAGCCAGCACCACGGCATCCACCGCGAGCAGAGCGTAGGCGCGAAGCAAGTCCCACACGGTCGCGCCGCCGAGCATCGCGCACAGCACCGACGCCGGGAGCGACAGCGCGAGCAGTAGCCCTAAGAACGCGAGCGACGACATCAGTTTGCCGAGGAGCATTTCCGGCGCGGAAAGCGGCGTGGTGGTCAGCAGGTCGAGCGATTGGCGTTGGCGTTCGTCGGAAACGCTGGTCGCGGTTAGGGCGGGGGCTATCAGCGTTATCAGGGCGGCGAGCGTGACGAAGATAAACGTGTAGAAGCCTTGTAGCCGCCCTTGTGCGTCCACGATGCTCATCACGTTGCCGTCGCCACGTCCGGTGATGCCGCCGACTAAATCCTGCCCGGTCGAGGAGGCGTATCCGGCGACGGCTAACACGCCGAGCAGAAACAGGTACGCGCCCTGAAACCAGAAGGCACGGGTTCCGCGCATCGTGGAGCGCAGGTCTCGCAACACGATGGGGTT
>JACMIU010000387.1 GCA_014380985.1 Armatimonadota bacterium
CGTAGCGTTTGAGCCGCGCACCGCTATCGGCGAAGCGACCATCCGTATCTTCGCCATCAACGACGCCGACCGCGTTGTCGAGCGGCAGATACTGCACGGTTCGGGTCGCTACCCTTAGGCGCGAGTCTACAACGCATGACATTTCTGGCAACCGGGTAAACAAAGCATACCATGACCGCCACAGAAAAACTGCTCGCCGCCCACGACACGCTTTGCGCCGAATACGATTGCCCCATCGGCTACTTTGCCGCGCTCGATCCCCTGTCCGAACTCGTTTCCAGTTTGCTGTCGCACCGCACCAAGAACGCCGATTCCGCCCGCGCTTTTCGTGCGCTTCGGGCGAAATACGACACGTGGGAAGCCGTGCGCGACGCCCCAACCGCCGACGTGCAAACGCTAATCGCGGCGTGTACGTGGCCCGAGCAGAAAGCCCCGCGTGTTCAAGCGGTGCTACGGCAACTGAGCGAAACGCTCGGCGAACCGTTGTCGCTCGATTGCCTCGCGGCGATGGACGCCGACGCGGCGCGGGCATTTCTGCAGACCCTGCCGGGCGTCGGACCGAAAACGGCGGCGGCAACGCTGTCGTTTTCGACCTTGCGAGGACGGGCGTTGCCAGTGGATTCGCACCATCACCGCGTCGCCGTGCGGCTCGGCATCATCGGCGCGAACGTGGCGGTCGGGGCGTCTCATGCCCTGCTCGAAGCCATGCTTCCCGCCGACTGGGACGCGCAAACCGTCTACGATCATCACGAAGTGCTGATGCTTCATGGGCAACGGGTTTGTTTTTATCAGGCTCCCGCGTGTGAAAAATGCGTGGTGCAGAACCTATGCGACTACTACGCCGCCCGTAATCCGGCTACGGAACCGGCGTAAGAAGGTAGGCGTGGCGCACCCCGCGCACGGTTCCCTGCCCGACGATCTGCCCCGACGCGTTGATACCGCGAGCGGTTTCGAGATGCCAGCCCGCGCTTTTCTCGCCGGGCAGTAGGCGGGTGTTCAGGTCAATGGCTTCCGCGTCCGGCGACAGCCAGAGCGCGGCGCGACCGGTACGTCTCGCAGACGACGGCGGTTCGTCGCCGCTACTGCCGACGATGTTGCCGGAATCATTCACGGCATAAGCGGCACTGCTCGCGTCGCCCGGTAGCGTCCCTAAATCCTTCGGCTTGGCAAGGGCGAATCCGAGGTTAGACACCGGCGTTACAAAGGCGTGGGTCGCCCCCCGCGCCGTTTGCGCGTAGCCGACCACCGCCCCGCTCCGGTTTCCCGCCATTGCCGCGCCGAACTCGCCGCCGAGGGTTCCCAAATCGTGCATTTCGTTCCCCTCCTCGCTCCACGCGAATGGGTGCGTTCGGTTCGTTCCGCTCGCAGACGACGTTCGTCCTTCGGACACATCGGCTTTGCCAACCACCACGCCGTTCGCGCCGACGCCGAGCGCGACGCTGTAGTCGCCGCCGAGGGTTCCGAGGGCTTGCACCCGGTTGTTTTGCCAGAGCGTCGCTTGCGCTTGCGTCGCGCCAAGGGCGTTTTTGCGCCCGGTCAGCGACGCGCCGACCACCGCGCCGGTTTCGCTGATGCCGGTCGCTTTGGCGAACCGATAGCCGGGGGCGGGCGGCAAGATCAGCCTACGCGAACCGTTCCACAAAAAGGCGTTTTGCTGACCGGCGCGGTACGACGACCGGTACACGAAACCGGCGACGTAGCCGTTTTCGGCGACGGCGACGGCTTGCGAATGCCGGTAGACCGACCCCGCCGCTAAATCATGCAAGCCGGAATCGTCCCACAAAAAAGCGTGACCGTGCGAACCGCGGGGGTAGATGTGCGCCGCGCCGACCACCTGCCCGGTGTCGTTGATGGCGAGTGCGCCGCTTTCCTTACCGCCGAGCGTTCCGAGGTCGGTCACGGTGTAAACCGGCAAAGGGGGCGCGGGAAGCGCGGCACGGGCGGCAACGGCTACGCGGGCAAGCACGGGGCGAAGCGGAAGCGCGGTTGCCGCGCCCTGCGCCACAATCACGGCGACGGCGACGCCGCGCCAGAAAAGCGAGGTCGGTTTGCCGTGTCCTTCGCGTCGCAAGGTTTGCAGTCGTCGCCTCACCTGTACGTAGCCGGGCGAATTGCCCTGCACCATCGCCATCGCGGGAAGCGGGGAGCGGGCGTGTTCGGCAACCGTGACCAACAGCGCGGCGTATGCCCCCGGCGATCTTCGCGTCGCCGCGAGTGCCGCGAGGTCACACGCTTCTTCGCGGGCGAACGCGATTTCGTTTGCTGCCATGTGCGCGGTCGGCAGAAACCAGAACAGAACGCGCAAACAAACCGGCACGATTTCCCAAAACAAGTCGCCGCGCTTGATGTGCGCCATTTCGTGCGCGAGTGCCATCTGCCGGTTCGCGGAAGTCTGCGCGAGAAACGCCGCCGGTAGCACGATGCGCGGTACAAACGCCCCGACGACGAACGGCGCGGACGTGCGAAGCGAGACGAAAATCGGGGGAAGTTCGTGCAAGCCGACGCGCCCCCGCATGGCTTCGGCATCGGACAGGGTTCCCGTGTCTTCGCAGGGCGTCGCCCCGGCGATGGATAGGCGCAGTCGCCGCGCCGCGAAAACGCCGCGCCCTATCAGGAACACCACACCGGCGAGATATGCCGCGCAGAGCGGTAAGGCGTACAACGCCAGCGCGTCGGTCGCCGCTTGCCGCCACCACGAAACGCGGAAAGCGGGAGCGACGGGATCGCTAATCGCGGTTGTCGCCGTTCGCGCCGCGCCGGGCGTCGCGCCGGGCGTGTCTTTCGTCTTCGCCGTTTTCCGCGCCGGAACCGCTTGCGCCACGGTTTGCCGCGCCACGGCGCGAATCGTCTGGTAATGCTCCGCCTTCAGCACCGGAACGCGAAGCGCGGCGACCCCGAAAAGCGCGAACGCCAAACCGAGCAGGAACTTCGCGCCCACCATCCACCAAAGCGCGAATCGCACCGACGCGGAAAGTTTCGACAGTATCCGGCAAAACAGCCACGCGAACGTCGCCACGAGCAAGCCGCCCCCGGTGGCTTGCAGTAATGCGGTGATCGCTTCGTGTACTGTTATGTTCATGCTTTGTCAATAACCGACGGGATTTTATTTCTCCATATCGTCTACTAATCTACGTAGTTCGGCAACTTCGTTTGCAGACAAACCGTCCGGCGTGTCGGCGAGATAGGCGACAAACGGTGTCACCGAGCCGCCTAATGTTTTCTGCACGAAATCACGCACCAGATTGTGCAACACGGTTTGCGGGGCGACTGCGGGGCGATACTTGTACGAACCGTCGCCGTCCGCGCCGTCGCGGAGCAGGTAGCCTTTTTTGCGAAGCCGCTCCATCATGGTCAGCACCGTGGTACGCGCCCGCCCTCGCGGAACGCCCCACTCGTCGGACACCTCGCGCACCGTGACCGGGGCGCGGTGCGACACGAACTGTAAAACCTCTAATTCTTGATCGCCGAGCGTCGCGTCGGGCGCGATATTCTCGGTTATGTTTTGTGTAATCATTACCGCGCATTATACGCGGGACTAAGGCGGTAGTCAAGTCCAAAGCAATTTGACAAGCGATTCATCGTTGTGGTAATCTGACACAAGCAAACTTTCGTTTGTTAGTGGCTATCAACGTCACGGAAAAGGCACTGCTCATGGCAAATCCGTTGAACGATTTTCTTTCGTCCTCGACCTTGAAGGCGACACGCCAACTCACCGAGGCGTTCGCGCTTCTTCCCGCAGACAAGCGTGATTGGTCGCCCGGTGGCACGGCGCGTACCGCGCTTGATCAACTCGCCGAGTGCGTCGCAACCAATAATTACGTCGCTACACAACTGATGAACCGCGTCGCGCCCGCTTTCGATACTTATGAAGCCGACAAAGCCACGGCTTTTGCGGCGGGAGATAAACTACCCGCGTTATTACTTGCCAGTGCCGAACGGTTGGCGGAAGCCATACAAAACGTGCCGGACACCGATTGGCAAATCGTGCTGGAGACACCCGATGGCGGTATGGTGCTTGCCGATGTTGCCGGTTTACCCTACTGGAATATGTCGTATCACGAGGGGCAAGTGAATTACATTCTCGCCATCTTGGGCTTGCAGGAATAACGCCTTCCGACACCGGCGGTTTCCATGCGGTACGATAAAGCACCCATGAAAACCGCCGGTATCTATCTGCACATTCCGTTCTGCACTAAAAAGTGCGGCTACTGCGATTTCAACGCCTATTCTGGCTACAAAGACGGCACGAAAGCGCGGTACGTGGACGCTCTGTGCCGCGAAATCGCCCTTCGCGGCGACAAATCGTACCGTATTCCCACGGTGTTTTTCGGTGGCGGAACCCCGACCGTGCTTGCCGCGAGCGACTTGGTGCGCGTCCTAAACACGGTGCGCGAGTATTTCGTTTTAGATGACGACGCGGAAATCTCGACCGAAGCGAACCCTTCCGACGCGAACGAAGCCTACCTGCGAACCCTGCGCGGCGCGGGTTTTAACCGGCTATCGTTCGGGGTGCAAACGTTCGACGACCGATTGCTGAAAATGATTGACCGCGTTCACACCGGGCGCGACGCCGCGAGTGCGGTGGCAAGCGCGAAGGCGGCGGGCTTCGAGAATATCTCGCTGGACTTGATGTTCGGCTTGCCGCGTCAAACCCTCGCCGATGTTCACCGTAGCCTTGACACGGCGTTCACTCTGGACGTGCAACACCTATCGGTCTACGGCTTGATTGTCGAGGAGCGTACGCCGTTCTGGGCGCGGCGCGAACGCGGCAAGTTGCCACTTCCGACCGAAGCGACCGAAGCGGCGATGTTCGCGGCGGTCATGGAGCGAACGGCGAACGCGGGCTACACCCGCTACGAGATTTCCAACTACGCCAAGCCCGGCTACGAATCGCGGCACAACCAGATCTACTGGCGCAACGAACCGTATTTCGGACTCGGTGCGGGCGCGGCGGCGTACCTTGACGGCGCACGAATGGCGAACGAAAAGCACCCCATCCGCTACGCCGACCAATGCCTTGCCGGACAGTCGCCAACCGTCGAATCCGAAACCCTATCCCCGGACGACACGATGGGCGAAACGATGATGCTGGGGCTTCGCCTCGCGGACGGCGTTTCGCTCGCCGGTTTCGCGGCGCGGTTCGGTGTTACTATATCGGAGCGGTTCGGTGAAGCGGTTTCCCGCAACATCGAGCACGGACTGCTGGAACAAACCTCGACGCACCTGCGCCTGACGGAGCGCGGCGTGTTTTTTGCATCCGACGTAATGGCGGATTTTCTGTAAACTATGGACAAAAAACTCAGCGAAAAAGCAGCAAAACGCGGAATCGGCACGGACGCTAAGAACGGCGGGTACACCCGGCACGTGTTGGTGTGTGTCGGCGGTTCGTGTGGCGAAAAAGAAGACCACGTTGCCGCGCTGAAGACGTTTCGCAAAACGTCAAAAGCCCTCGACGCCCGCGTTCTCTGCTCGCCGGTCACGTGTTTGGGGCTGTGCAAAAACGGCACACTCGCCGTGGTGTATCCCGAAGGCACGTGGTACGGCAACGTCACGCCCGCCATCGCCGAACGTATCGCGGAGGAGCATCTCGCGGGCGGCGTTCCCGTCGCCGAATACGTGTTCGCCGCGAACCCGCTCCCCGCGCCAGACGCCGAGTAGCCCGACTCTACGTATGATACTCCGCGTTGATGCGGATGTAGTCATACGAGAAGTCGCAGGTATAAAAATGCGCCTCCGCGTCCCCCGCACCGATGTCCACGTGAATCGTCAGTTCTTTGACCTTCATCGCTTGCGACAGGGCGGGCGCGTCAAACACGGTCGGGGAGCCGTGCGCGAAAATGCACACGCCCGCGAGGTACGCCGTGGTTTGTTTCGGATCGAAGCGCACCCCGGCACGCCCCGCCGCCGCCAAGATGCGCCCCCAGTTCGGGTCGTTACCGAACAACGCGGTCTTGACGAGCGGCGACTCGGCGATTGTTTTGGCGATTTTGCGGGCGTCCGTGACGCTTGCCGCGCCGCTCACCCGCACCGTGACCAGTTTCGTCGCACCCTCACCGTCGCGGGCGATTTCTTTAGCGAGATGGACGCAAACGTGCGTCAGAGCGTCCGCGAAGGCACAGTAATCGGCGGTATCGGCGCGGTCAATCGGGGGGTTCTCCGCCATCCCGGACGCCATCACGATACACGAATCATTCGTTGATGTGTCGCCGTCCACCGTCAAGCAGTTGAACGATTCAGCAACCGCTTCGACTAACGCCGTCCTCAGAACGTTGGGGGCAATGGTGGCGTCGGTGGTCACGAATCCGAGCATCGTCGCCATGTTCGGCGCGATCATGCCGGAGCCTTTACTCATGCCGCCGATGGTGACGGCGGTTCCGCTTGGCAAAACGAAGCGAACCGCGTACTCTTTCGTGAACGTGTCGGTAGTCATTATCGCTTCCGCCGCCTCGCTCGCCGCTTCGGGAGAGTGCACCAGACGCGCCGCCGCGTCTTTGATTCCCGCCGCGATTAACGCCATCGGAAGCGGCGTCCCGATAACGCCGGTGGAAGCCGTCAGCACTGTTTCGACCGGCACACCGAGGGCGTCCGCCGCCCACTGCGCCATCTGCGCGTTGTCGGTTTCGCCCCGGTCGCCGTTCCCGGCGTTCGCGTTGCCCGCGTTCACCACAATCGCGGTCGCCGTGCCGCTTTGCGCGAGGCGCGATTCGCTCCAGTCCACGCACGGCGCACGCACGACGTTGGTAGTGAATACGCCCGCCGCCGAAACCGCCGCGTTCGTTTCGGATACCAGCAGGCAAATATCGCGCCGCTTCCGCTTGATGCCGCACCGCACCCCGGCGACGCGAAATCCCGCCGCCGCCACGCCCCCCGCCATTTTCGTGAGTTCTACGGACATATTCCCGCGCCCTCCAAGCCCGCCGTTTCGGGAAACCCGCACATAATGTTCAGGTTTTGCACCGCCTGCCCCGCCGCGCCCTTAACAAGGTTGTCAATCGCCGACGTAACAATCACCGTGCCGGTGCGTTCGTCCATTGCCGCGCACAAGTGGCAAAAGTTGCTCCCCCAAACGTCTTTCGTGCGCGGTTGGTCGCCCGCCTCTCGCACGACAACGAACGGCTCCTTTGCGTAAACGTCGCGCAGAATCGTCAGGATGCTTTGCGTCGTCGGAGTTCCGACCGGACGGGCGTAGCACGTAGACAAAATGCCCCGCGTCATCGGCACGAGATGTGGCGTGAACGACACGCGCAGTTGCCTATCCGCCGCGTGAGACAAAACCTGCTCGATTTCGGGGGTGTGCCGATGCGTTCCGCCGATGCCATACGCAACAGCCGATTCGTTCGCTTCTGAGAACTTGAATGCCAGATCGTTTTTCGCCCGCCCCGCGCCGGACAGACCCGTTTTGGAATCAATGATAATGCCGTGGTTTTCGATGACTCCGGCTTGCAAAAGCGGCGCGAGGGCAAGTACCGCCGCCGTGACATGGCAACCGGGATTCGCCACGAGGCGGGCGTCGCGGATGGCGTCGCGGTAGCGTTCGGGCAAGCCGTAAACCCGGTCGAAGGACAGAAGCAGGTTAGGCGCGGCGTGTTCCATGCGGTAAAACTCGCGGAATACGTCAAGGTTCGTGAGACGGAAGTCCGCCGCCATGTCAATCACGCGCTTGCCCTGCGCCAGCAGTTTCGGCGCGGTGTGCATCGAAACGCCGTTGTCCTGCGCCAGAAACACAATCTCCGCGTTTGCGACACCGGGCGCGTCCACCCCTCCGTCCTCGCAGATTAACTCTCCGACCGGCGACCCGGACAGCCCGGCGAACACCGTTTTGAGCGGCTTACCCGCATACGTTCGCGTTGCCGCGCAAACCAGTTCGGTGTGCGGATGACGCGCCAGTAGACGGGCGAGTTCCCCGCCGACATAGCCCCCCGCCCCGATAATTGCTACCTTTATCATACGTTTTCCTACAATCGTCAAACAGTCAAAAACAAAAAAGCCGGATGCTCACTGCCGCCCTTGATAGTGACGGTGTGACCTCCGGCTACGAAACAAAAATGGTGATGCGTTACAAAATCGCCGCCGGAACCGCGAAGCGGCTACGACGGAGGCGGCGAAAGGCAGTTTTGCAAAGCATGATGCGGTTAGTATAAGCGGCAAAGCAGGTGCTGTCAAGAATCCGATACATTCTCCCTATCGCTACCGGGTTCCTTTTTTCTTCCGACGCGATTTATCGCCACGATTTTTGGGTAAGGTAAAGGTATCGAAAGCAAGGGAACAATGAAGATGGAAACTGAGAACCAAGTAATCGTTTTAACCGAAACAGAGGGCGCGAGCGTATCCGTAGTCGGGGACACCTACCGCGTGATTACGTCCGGCGCGGATACCGGCGGCGCGTATGCCGCGATTGACATGATGATTCCGCCCGGCGGCGGTCCCGGTCCACACACGCACACCGGCATCCACGAATCGTTTTATGTCGTGAGCGGGGAAGTCGAGTTTCAGACGAAAGAGAAAACTGCGGTAGCAAAAAAAGGCGACACGGTGACGGTTCCTTTCGGCGGCGAGGCTCATGCGTTCAAGAACAAATCGCAGTCGGTCGCCCATTTGCTTTGCACCGTCGCGCCCGCCGGTATGGACAATTTTTTCCAAGAGATTGGCGTATCGGTGAAAGCGGGCGACTTTCTGCCGCCCCCCGCCCTTAGCGACGACGACAAGAAGCGGATGGCAACCATAGCCGAAAAGTACGGGCAGGAACTGTTTCCGCCCGATTATTTCGGTTAATGTTGCCGCCGCTTTTCTCGCGCCCAAAACTTCTCGCAGTGCGGCAGAAAGTCGCAGTATGGGCAGTGCGCGTTCACAACCGGCAAAACGTTCTCCCAGTCTTTCGTGCGGATCGTTTCGCCAGTTTCGGTGGTATCGGCTAAAAACGCTTCGCGTTCATCATTGCTCATTTCGTGCGACGCCGACGCGCCGGAGCGAAGCGCGACAATCGTGGCGAACACGCGCCGGTCGGGGTTCTTGACTTTCAGAATCGCCTGATACGTGTTCATAGCAACCGCGCCGGAAACGTCTTCGGGCGTCACCTCGGTGCGCCCCGATTTGTAATCTACAATTTCCAGCGCGTTGTCAAGCGCGGGGTGTTCGTCCACACGGTCAACGCGCCCGGTCAACGCGATGTCGGGCGTCAAATCCATTCGCAGGGCTTTTTCGGCTAAAAACAGGCGCGGCGGTTCGGGAGCCGGTTCGCCCTTCCTTACCGCTTCGGCTTTCGCGGTTTCGGCTTGCACGACCTGCGCCGCGTGGTAGTCGGTCAGGATTCGCGCCGCCTCCTGCTTAAACTCGGTTTCCTGCGCTTCGCCCGCGTAACCCTTCGCCACCCACGCCGCGTCGAGCGACGCCGACAGGGTTTCGGCGTTCACGGTTTCCACGCCACCCGCCGCGTGAAACGTTTCCAAAACGCGGTGGAGCGAATGCCCGAACGCGAACCCCGCCCGCGCCCGGTGGTAAAACTTACCGATTTTGTCTATATACTCTAAGCGGTACTCGGCGTGGCAACGGTTCCAGATACGCAGTTTCGTCGGGCTAATCACAAACTTTCGCGGCATAAGAAGATTTAACCGCCAAGACGCGGAGGACGCCAAGAACGGAAGAAATTTTTAAGATTTCTTTTCTCCTTCGCCGGTCTTTGCGCTCTTCGCGTCTTGGCGGTTAAATCTTCTTATGCGTGTAGCCTGTCTGAATATCCACGCGGGGCGGTGCGGCACGGGCGCGAACCGCGCATCCTTGCCCGAAATCGCCGACCTTTTGCGCTCCGTGTCGCCGGATGTTTGCCTTTTGCAGGAAGTAGACCGACGAATGCCGCGTTCGGGGTTCGCCGATATGTCGGCAATTCTGGCGCGGGCAATGCAGCGGGATGGCGAAAACGAATGGTTCTTTGCGTTCGGCGCGGCATTATCATTGGGCGGGTTCGCGCAGTACGGCAACGTGGTACTGTCACGGCAACCGTTCGCGGCGGTGCAACGCCTCGCGCTTCCTGCGTCGGGCGGCGAACCGCGTGGCGCGGTCGGCGTGACCTTCGGCGGCGACAAGCCGGTCGCAGTTTGGACAACGCACCTCGGACTGCGAAGCGAATGGCGCGAGTCGCAACTGCTTGCCTTAGCCGACGCCGTGAACGCCGACGCCCGAAACGGCTTCGCGGTAATCGTCGGCGGCGATTTCAACGCCGGGTGGGACGCGCCCGAGACGCAAATGTTCGCGTCCACGACGGGGCTGTTTCCCGCGACGCCGGACGCACCGACCTTTCCCGCACTCGCCCCCGCGCACCGGATTGATTTCCTGCTCGCCGCGCCGGGTACGACGGTCATAGACACGGGACTTATCTCCGACGCGAACGCTTCCGACCACGCGCTGATTTGGGCGGACTTTTCCGCGCCGTAAGGGGCGAAGCACGGTACACTCTACGCCGTGTCCGATACTTTCCTACTTCGCGCCGATAGCCTTTCGGTGCGCTTCCACCGGGGCGGGGCGTTCGCGGTGCAAAACGTGACCTTCGCGGTGTCGGCTGGGCAATGCGTCGCCGTTGTCGGACCGAACGGCGCGGGCAAATCCACCCTGCTTCGCGCCCTTGCCGGACTGTCGCCCGAAATCGTCACCGGAACCGTCACGATTGCGGGTGCGGAAGTCGGGCGATTATCCGCCCGCGAACTGGCTACTCGCCGCGCCTTTGTCGCGCAGGACAACCCGATGCCGTTCGCGTTCACGGTGCGCGAGGCGGTGTCGCTTGGCGCAACTACTGGCGAGGTGAACGACGCTTTGGTCCGGTTCGACCTATCGGCGTTCGCCGAACGCTCGGTGCTGGCATTGTCGGGCGGCGAGCGGCAACGGGTTGCGCTTGCCCGCGCATGGGCGCAAAACGCCGCGCTCCTTTTCTTAGACGAACCCACCGCGCATCAAGACCTGCGCCACGCCGGAGCCGTGCTTTCCGGCGTCCGCGCCTATATCGGCGAACGCCCCGCCGAACGCGCCGCTGTCGCGGTGCTTCACGACCTGAATCTGGCAACTTCGTGGGCGGATAAGGTTCTACTACTTAGGGGAGGCGAAACGGTCGCCTTCGGCGTGCCGCAAGCAGTATTAACCGCCGAAACGTTGTCGCGGATCTACGACATCCCGGTACAAACCGTGCCGTTCATTCGCGCCATTTGAATACGAAAAACCGTTTGATTCTGTTATTTTATTTAACAGTTTCTTAACCTTTTCGTATTTTGAACGTGCTACAATCACTGTTAAGGTTGCCGCGCCCCCGTTTCAAGGGTAGGCAAACCTGCCACTTTTATCATCGAACAAGGACTGAAACCATGACCCGATTTGCTTTTTCTCGCCGCACCGCGCTTTTCGCCGCGCTTGCCGTCGCTTTCCCGCTACTCGCCGGTTGCCCCCCCGCCGCCGACCCGAATCCGGGCGAAAGCACGGCTTCGACGACGACCACCGGGGGAACCACCGGTAGCGCGATGAGTAGCCCCGGAGCCGAATCGCCGACGCCCGGTAGCGAACCGGTGAGCGGTTCGCTGACGATTAGCGGTTCCTCCACGCTTCAGCCGCTTTCCGAGCAGTGGGCGCAGGAGTTCAACAAGCAAAACCCCAAATTGGAAATCAGCGTCAAAGGCGGCGGTTCCGGTCAGGGCATCAGCGCGTTAATCAACAAAAGCACCGACATCGCCAACTCGTCGCGCAAAATGAAGGACGAAGAGTTTGCGCAAGCGAAGGCAAAAGGCATTGAAGTCAAGGAAATACCGGTCGCTATGGACGGTATCACCATGATTGTCAACCCGAAGAACCCGGTCAAATCGCTCACGGTTCAACAGTTAGCCGATATTTACACCGGCAAAGTCAAAGACTGGAAAGAGGTCGGCGGGACTCCCGGCAAAATCGTCGCCTACGGACGCGACGAAGCATCGGGAACGCACGAGTTCTTCAAGGAAGATGTGCTAAAGAAAGCCGAGTATCGCGCCGATATGGTGAAAAGCAAAGCGAACCCCGCTATCGGAACCGGTGTCGGGCAGAACGCCGGAGCCATCGGCTATATCGGTGTCGCCTTCGCCGAGGAGTATGTCAAAGCAGGGAAGGTCAAGGAAGTGCCGGTCGCGTTCAAAACCGGCGAAGAGCCGGTGCTACCGACCGTGGAGAACGTTCACAGCGGCAAGTACCCGATTTCCCGCGCCCTGTACAACTATGTTTCCGGCGAACCGACCGGAGCGATGAAGGCGTATATGGACTACGTCGTTAGCGATGCCGGTCAAAAAATCGTTTCCGACCAAGGCTACATTACGCTCAAGTAAATCGTGTATTCGGGGAGGGCATCCCCCTCCCCTCGTAAAATCGTTATGGCAGTTACCCCCTCACCCGCCGCCCCCGCCAAACGCGCAACGCTTTCGTCGCGTCGGTCGCCGTTTGCCGCCCTCGCGGAAAAGACGATTACCGGTTGGATCTACTTTTGCGGCGGTCTGAGCATCCTGTTCGTGGGGCTGATTCTCGCCTTTGTGCTGAAAGAGGCACTGCCGTTCCTGCGCGAATATCCGTTCGGCAAGTTTTTCACCGGCATCCACTGGATTGCGAACGGTTCCCCCGCGCAGTTTGGCATGGTTCCCCTCCTTCTGTCGTCGGTGATGGTGACGCTCGGCGCGGTGGTAATCGCCATTCCGCTCGGCATCATGACCGCGATTTATATGTCCGAAATCGCCCCGCCACAGGTGCGAGACGTGCTGAAGCCCGCCGTGGAACTGCTTGCCGCTATCCCGTCGGTGGTACTCGGCTTTTTCGGCGTTTCCGTTCTCGCCCCGTTTTTATCGGGCGCGTTCAAATTGGACATCGGAACCACGATGCTCGCCGGTTCCGTGACGCTCGCATTTATGGCAATTCCGACGATTGCGACGATTTCCGAGGATGCCCTGTCCGCCGTGGGCAAGGACTTGCGGCAGGGAAGCCTCGCCCTCGGTGCGACGCGCTGGGAGACGATTCGCCGCGTCGTGATTCCGGCGGCGTTTTCCGGCATTATCGCTTCCGTCATGCTCGGCATCGGGCGGGCGATTGGCGAAACGATGGTGGTACTGATGGTCACGGGCAACGGCATCGGGATGTCGCTCGACAACATGATGACCCAGCCGCTACAAGCGTTCCGGTCGTTCTTTCCGGCGTATGGCGAAATCTGCAACACGCTCACGGCGACAATCGCGTCCGACATGGGCGATACCGTGGTCGGCTCGGCGCATTACCACGCGCTGTTTATGCTCGGCATCGTGCTGTTTGCGATTACTTTTATGATAAACCTTGTCGCCTCCGCCGCTTTGCGAAAGGGGCAACTCCAGCAATGATTCCGGTAAAAACCCTGCGCTCTCCGGGAACGTCGGCGCGTCAAGGCTACGAATCCTTCATGTTCGCTGTGATGGGCTTCGGTGCGCTTTTAGTTGTCGTGCCGATGCTCTATATTTTCGGCACGATTTTGTATCGCGGCTTAGGCAAAGTGCTGTCGCCCGGCTTCTTGACACTGCCACCTGACGGCGCGGCGGGCGGTGTCGCTCCGCAAATCGCCGGAACGGTCGCGTTGATGGTCGGCACAATGGTACTCGCCCTGCCGCTCGGTATTTCGGCGGCAATATACCTGACCGAGTATGCGGGCAGAAACGCCTTCACCCGTGCGATTCGGATGGCGATTGTGAACCTTGCCGGGGTTCCGTCCATCGTGCATGGCTTGTTCGGCTTGGGGCTTTTCGTCTACTTCTTAGGCGCGTGGATGGACAAAGCGAGCGGCTACGCCAGCCTGAACCCGCCGCAGGTGTTTTGGGGGCGCGGAACGCTTCTTTGGGGCGCGGCGACACTTGCCGTGCTGGTGTTGCCGATTGTGATTACCGCGACCGAAGAGGCTCTGAAAACCGTGCCGCGCAGTTTCCGCGAGGGCGCGATGGGCTTGGGCGCGACGAAATGGCAGACTATTTGGAAGGTCGTGCTTCCGGCGGCACTGCCGGGAATCCTGACCGGAACGATTCTCGCTATCGGGCGGGCGGCGGGCGAAACCGCGCCGATTATTTTCACGGCGGTCGTAGGTTTCAAAACCAACCATGCCGCGATTCCGCCGCTCTATGAACCGGTAGTCGCCCTGCCCTACCACCTGTTTTACGTTGTCACGGAATTAGTCGAGGCGACGCCCGCGCTTCAGTACGGCACGGCACTAACCTTGCTATTGATTGTGTTCGGGGTGAACTTGGTAGCGATAATTTTGCGGACGCGACTGCGCCGGGCGAGAAAATGGTAACACGAATGATTAACGGCGAACAAACCAATACGGAGGCGGCGGCAACGGCGCGAAACGGGGTCGGCACGGCACGTACAACGCGGCGCACGGAAGACAAGCGCGATATGACCGTGCGCGTTTCCGCGACCGAAGTTAATTTTCATTACAGCGACGGCTTTCATGCCCTGAAAAATATCAATATGCCGCTCTACGACCGGCACGTTACCGCGCTGATCGGGCCGTCCGGTTGCGGCAAGTCCACCTTTTTGCGTTGTCTGAACCGCATGAACGAGGAAGTGGATCCCGGTTGCAAATTAGGCGGCAAGATAAGTCTCGACGGATTGAATATCTACGACGGAACGGTGGACAAACCCGAACTGCGGAAGCGCGTTGGGATGATTTTTCAAGCACCAAACCCGTTCGGCATGAGCATTCAAGATAATATCGCCTTTGGCCCCCGCCTTCACGGCAAGTACGGCAAGAGCGAACTCGACGCATTGGTCAAGCGGTGCTTGGAGCAAGCCGCGCTGTGGGACGAAGTGAAAGACAAACTCAAAGCGTCGGCGTTCTCGCTATCGGGCGGACAGAAGCAACGGCTTTGTATCGCCCGCACCCTTGCGACGAACCCGGAAGTGATTCTGATGGACGAACCGACCTCGGCACTCGACCCGGCTTCGACGCAAAAGATTGAGGAAATGATGGAAACGCTCAAGCGCGAATACACCATCGTGATAGTGACGCACAATATGTATCAAGCCGAACGTATCAGCGATTTTACCGGCTTTTTCTACAAGGGCGATCTGGTGGAGTTCGGCGCGACCGCTCAGATATTCACCGCGCCGCAAAATAAGCAAACGAACGATTATATAAAAGGAAAGTTCGGATGAATACGGACTCGATTCCGGCATACCCGAACGATAGATCATGTCTCTAACGCTACCCCATTCGACCGGAAACGGTCTGCATCCCCGCGAAGAAACGCCGCCAGAACGTGACGACGCGGCGCCGGTTTTCGACACCCCCGCCGAACTGCGCCGCCGTATTTTGGAGATGGGCGCGACCACGGAAGAATTGGTGCGTGATTCGCTCCGCGCCCTGACCGAGCAGAATGTTTCGCTTGCGGCTACCATCATGCCGCGAGACGATGCCGTTGATCGGATGGACATCGAAATCGAAGCGATGTGCTTGCGGATACTCGCCCGCCCCCACCTGCGCCCGGAAGATTTGCGCCTTGTCGGAGCTGCGCTCAAAGTTATCACCGACATCGAGCGAATCGGCGACCATGCGGTAGATATTGCAAAAATCAGCCAGCGTATGGGGCGCGAAATGTTCTATAAGCCTTTGGTAGATATTCCCCGCCTCGGTGAAATGACGCGGCAGATGCTCCACGATTCGCTCGAAGCGTTCGTTCACCGCGACTTAAAGCGCGTCGAAGCCGTGGTGCTAAACGATGACGACGTAGACGCGCTGTATGCACGGATGCGGAAGGAGCTACAACTGGTGATGCAGAGCGACACGGCTTCGGTCCTGCAAGCGTCGTATCTGCTGTTTGTCGCGCACTATTTGGAGCGTATC
Organism: Armatimonadota bacterium; assembly: GCA_014380985.1. Lineage (GTDB taxonomy): Bacteria > Armatimonadota > Armatimonadia > Armatimonadales > Armatimonadaceae > JACMIU01. The sequence continues at coordinate 15,851 of JACMIU010000387.1, forward strand.
TGCGATCACTGCAAAAATATCGCCGAGCGGGTGCGCTTCATGGAAACCGGCGAGATGAAACACGCCGCGCCGAAACCGCCCAAGCCCGCCGCTTAAACAGACTTAAACGGGGTTAAGCGATTAGCCGGGCGGCGACCCGCGCCATGCTTTCCCCGGAGACCGCGAAGTTCCACGTTGCCGCACGAATCAGCCGTTGCACGGTGGGCGGGAAGTGTTCGTCCCACGAGTGCGAGCAAATGCCGGTTTCGACCTGTACGCGAAGCGTGTCCACGTTGCGAAAGGCTTGCACGGCTTGGGTCGCCGCGCTCTGGTCGCCGGTTTGCGCGGCAAACGCGGCGCGTTCCGCGACCGCCGATACCGCCTCCGCCATCGGGGAAAGCAGTTCCAACGCTTGCGCCCCGTAGCCCCGGTCGGCGCGAAACAAAAATGCAATCTGCACGGCTTGCCGCGCCCCACGCGCCGCCGTTCGCAAATCGCCGCTCATTTTTATCGTGCCGGTGACAACGTCGGTGTGCGCCGCCGAAAGGTGCGAATCGGACAAAAAGCCCCGCGCCATCCCCTCCAACGAATCGGCAAGCGGTTCGTAGCCGGGCATCGTGCCGATTGCCCATAAATCTTCGCCGCCGTAATGAAGCGCGGTCTTGCCGACGGCATCGGCACAGGCGAACGCGAGCGTCGCCAAATCGCGGCGCATGATTTTGAGTTCCGGGGTAAACGGATCATCTTTGCGCGGTTTTGTCGCACCGCGAATATCTTCCGGCAACGCGCCGAGCATCGTATCAGGTAGCACGGAAAGCATTCACCATTCCTTGATAAACCGGCGGACGGTTCATAATAGAACTCTCGCCGCTCCTTTATCTTGCAAGATTCATGCCGCGTCAGCGACGCCGTAGGAGTCGTTCCTACTTGTCGCCTTCATCGGTCAGTTCGCCGTCGCGCAGATGGATAATCGTGTCCGCGCCAGCGAGCATATCGCCGTCGTGCGTGACGACCACGACCGTGCCGCCCCGATCGCGCCATCCCGCCAACGCCTCAATGACACGAAAGCCGTTTTTGCGATCCAGCGACGCCGTAGGTTCGTCGGCGAAAATGACGTCGGGGTCGCTCATCATGGCGCGAACCACCGAGACGCGCTGTTTTTCGCCCCCCGACAGTTGCGACGGTTGTTTGTTTTCGAGACCGTCCATGCCGAGGTGCGCTAAAAGGCGCATCGCTTTTTCCTGCGCCGCTTTGTCCGGCAGGGGCGCGGCAACCACGATGTTTTCGAGCGCGGTCAGGTACGGAAGCAGAAACGGTTGCTGAAAAACAAAGCCGAAGCGGGTACGCCGCAAGTCGGTAACGGCGGTTTCGGTGTTGCGATTGTAGACGAAACCGCCGAACCGCGCCGAGCCGCCGGTCGGCTCTTTCAGCCCCGACATTACATACAAAAGCGACGATTTGCCGGAGCCGGAGGGCCCCATAATACCGTAGAACTTGCCCGGTGGGAGGGTAACGGACACGTCGCGGAGCGCGAATGTCGTGCGTCCGGCGTCCGAGTATTCCAAAGTCGCGCCCTCGCAAGCAAGGGTTCGGTCGGCGACGGTGCGGTCGGAGAACAGAGTTTCGGTCATAATTTTACCTGCGTTCGATAATCGAAACCGGGTCAAGTTTCATCAGACGGATGCTGATCGTGGTCACGGCGAACGCGGTGATCGCAAACGGAATCGGAATCGTCCACTTGTAGGCGTACAGGTCTTGCGGGTCAATAATCAAGCCGCGAGGCTCGAACACGGCGGTTTTGAAAATCGTCAAAAATGTCACCGTGACAAGTGCGCCGACGAGCCAACCGATGGTGGTCAGAAGCGCAGTTTCGGCGACGATACGACCGATTAACTGAGACCGCCGGTAGCCGATGGCGGACAAAACCGCGAACTCGGAAATGCGCTGGGTGAAGTAGATATTCGCCAGCATCCCCGACATCAGCGAAATGACGAAAATCACCGTGCCGTTCACGACGCCCATAATCAGGAACATCGAGGAAAGCGAATCGCGCAGTTCATGCACCAAGTTCTGGTAGGAGAGCAGGTTGAGTTTCGTGCCGTCCAACTTGCCGTTTTTTTTGTTGACCGGGGGAAGCATCGTATTGTTCACGCCAAACAGGTCATCCGGGTTTTTCGTCGTGTAAATCAGGCAACGCGGCGACGTGATAAAGGTTTGGTCGCAGAACGACTTCGAGGTGACGGCGAACCAAACGGGGCCCCGCAAGATCCCGACACAGCGCACCGCGACCGGCGAACCGGAAATCCCCCCGGCGTCGGTCGGGCCCGCGATAATATCCCCGATTTTGACTTTTTTGTTTTGCGCGATAGGCTCCGACAATGCGGCTTCGGGCATTCCCTCGGCGGGCATTCGCCCCGCAATCAGCCCGGTGTCCACGCGCTTCAGGAGATAGTCGCGGTTGTCGGGCGTGACACCCAGCACCACGAACGGGAACCGTCCCATCACGGTTTTGATGTTGGTGAAAAACACGCTGCCTTCAAACACGCGGTCTACCCGCGGGTCGGCTTTCATGATTTTCACCTGCTCTTCGGGAATGCGGAGCGAGACGCGCTGGGGAATCGCGTAGGTGAACGAGCGCGTGTAGCCGTAGATGGTGAGAATCGTCAAGTCAATCGAGTTGACCATCGTGGCGATGGACGCAATTAAAAACACGCACAGCACGATCACGAAGCCCATCGGCAAGACTTTGCCGGGATTGCGCGAAAAGTAGGTGAGGGGAGATAGGGGGTTACGCATTGTCGCTTTCTCTAACGACTTCGCGCCGCGTTTCGTTCCCGATTGGTAAATATGGGTTCGCGCTTTCGGTATCGGTTTTGCTTACCGCACTTTACGATTCTGCGCCGGCGATGTCCTACTGATTTTCAATGTATGGGTATTTGTTATGCTCGATTAGTCTGCCCCAAAAGGGAAACGACAGCAGGAATAAAATGATGGCGAGAAGAAACCATTGCAAAGCGTCAAGGCGATTGTTTTTCATGGGCTTGCTTTACAGCAATTCGATGACGATCTCGCCGCCTTCGACCGCTTCGATGTTAGCGTTGCAACCGGCTAAAAGTCCCGTGCCGAGGAGCGGGTTGCCGTCCAGCACGAGGATTTCCACGGTGCGCGTTTCGTCCAGCCACTCGATTTCGGCTTGATACACGGGCGACGGAACTTCGCTACCGTTCGCTATCAGGTGCGTTTGCGTGTCGTACAGCACGGCGTTCAAGCGTTGAATAGCGCGTGATGGAAACGTCAAGTCGCCGTTGAAGCCGGTGTCCACCACGAACGTCGCGTCTACGTCGCCGCTACGCCCCGGAAAGCGTCAGCACAAGGCGGGGCAATTGATCGCGAAACTCACCGACCAGCATCTATTTGGTTCCCGCCAACACCCGCGCCAGCAGTCCGAGGTCGGTCTCGACGCCGATAGTGCGCGACATGGAAACGATGCCGGGGTAGCGGGGGTGAAGCGCGGTGCGGGCTTCTTTGAGCGAATCGGCGACAATGTAGTCCCCGTTTTCGACGTTGATGGCGACCGCCTTGCCGTTCTGCGCGGGTTCGAGAAGCGACTTTAATCGCTCGTTGTAGATGGCTTTGCCCAGCATGGCGGCGTTTGCGAACGGTTCTTCGAGTTGCGTGGTTTCCATAGGTCGGGTTTCCTTCCTGTTCATTATACCAAACACCCGCAGGAAGTTTTCTCCCGCTTGGTGAACGATGTGACGGAGGATTTTGCAATGGACGATTTAACACGTAAGCGGCAGTTTGTACGAGAACTTGCCAACAAACTTTTCGCGGCGGGCAAGACGATTGATGCGACGGAGTTAGCGATTCGGTTGAACGCGGCAGGACACATGACAGGTTACGGCACGGAGTTCGCAGGCGAAAGGGGTACGTATATGTTGATTCGTGGCGTTTACTACTGGCTTGATAAAGTCATTAATAGCCATGATGAATCAACGGCGGTCGCCCGCGCTTTTACAAAACCTGACGGTCGTTATGCCTACGGGGTTTAATCGAAAAGCCCTCTACCTTCCGACATGGGGATTCGCGCCGCGTTTAGTTCTCACCTAAGAAAATGGCTTTTACTCACTCGCCGGGTCGAACGGGTTCACGGCTTCGGCGCGGGGCGTGGTGTCGGACAGACGCGTCGTGTGACCGTCGCAGAAAAGCACCGCCGTGGCGTCGTTGTGGCGCGGCTTCATCCAGTCTGCTTTGATGGCGCGGCTCGGTAGCACCAAGTCGCCGGTGCGATACGCCCCGTCGCGCCGTGCGCCGCTA
>JACMIU010000388.1 GCA_014380985.1 Armatimonadota bacterium
ACCTGTCTTTCGTCGGTATGTTAGTCGTGTACTTAATCGTTTTGCTTAGTGGCTAATTTTTTGCTAAGTATCAGCCGCATCCACTTTTGTACACCATCGTGTTTGCCGGGGCAAACGTATCGGGGTACTTTTTGACCGTGTGGCTACGCGAGGCGTTGGGGATGTACGGCGCGTTGCAAACGGCGATTCGCACGGCGGGGTCAACACCGACAATTGTTGCCGATTCGCCGGTAGCCACGGTTGCAAGCCCGCTGTCGGCATACAAACCGTTGACCCCGAACGCTGAGCCGAAAATTATGCGCGTGGGCGCGGGAACAGGAGCGAATCCATGAGCATCGTTATTTTGACCGCCGCGTTTGTTTTGTTGGCTCCGCCCATGAGCGTCGCTACCGTTGCGGATTCAGTGCCGCTTGCGGCAACCGCGCCCTCCCCTGCCGAAGCGCAAACCGTGCTGGTGGAAGGTCGCGCCGCCGTGGGTTCCGTCGAAACCGGGGGCGCGCTCGCCGCGAAACAAACCGCCGTCGCCGACGCCCTACGAAACGCCGTGGCGAAAGTCGCCGGGGTATATGTGCGCTCCGGCTCGCTGACGCGCAACTTCCAATTAGTCAAGGACGAAATCCTGACCCGCGCCGACGGCTACGCGACCCTGAGCGAAATCGTGCGTACCGAACGTGTCGGCAACGTCGTGCGCGTCGTGGTTCGCGCTACAGTCTCCACGCGCCCGCTTGCCGAGCGTCTGAAAGCGTTGCGCTTGACCCGTGCGTTCCGCGTTTTCGTGAACACGCCCGAAAATATGGACGGCTCCACGCTCACCGCCGCGCTCACCGAAGCCGGGTTCCCCGTGATGGATTCCAAGGCGAACGCGGATATAATTGTCAGCGTTGTGCCGCGCTTTGTCACGGTCGCCAAAACCCCGCTCAAAACCGCCGCCGGGGCGATGACCTACTACTCGGTTCGCGCCACGGTGCGCCTTCTTGTCACCCGCGCCGAAACGGGCGAATCGGTGGCAAGCCTACAGCAGAGCGAGAACGGAACGTATATCGCCGAGGAGACCGCGCAAACCGAAGCCGCGAACGGCGCGTTTAACGCCCTATCCCCCCCCTTGCTCAACGCCTTACTCACGCTTCCGGCGCAGGTGTCGGAGCCGGTGGAAATCGTGGTAACGGGAGTGAAGGACGCCACGCAGTACGCCGCGATTGGCGAGGCGATCACGCTCGGTGTGCCGGGGGTGCAAAAGACCACGGGGCGCAGGTTCGACGCGGCAACGAAACGCGCCGTGTACGAAGCCGACGTTTTAGCCGATGCGAACGCGCTTGTGCCACGCGCTCTCGAAACCGCGCCGGGGTTGAAGAGGTTTGGCTTGCGCGTCAAACAGGCGGCACGGGCGCGGGTAGTGGTCGTGGCTACCGCGCCCCAGTAGTCAGGACGCCGCTAACCGGTGCTTCGCCGGATCGAGCGACGGAATCGAACTCAGTAGTTTCTTCGTGTACTCTTGCTCCGGTGCGTCGAAAATCGCGTCCACCGTGCCGCGTTCCACAATCTTGCCGCGCTCCATCACACATACCTCGTCGGCTAAATATTCGACTACGCCCAAGTTGTGCGTCACAAAAAGGAATGTCAAGCCGCCTTCGCGTTGCAACCGGCGAAGCAAGTTCAACACTTGACTTTGCACAGACACATCCAGCGCGGAAGTCGGTTCGTCCAAGACGATGAACTTGGGTTCCACCGACAGGGCGCGGGCAATCGCAATGCGCTGGCGTTGCCCGCCTGAAAACTCGTGCGGATAGCGGTCTAACGCCGTTACCGGCATTCCCACCTGTCCGAGCAGTTCCCGCGCCCGCGCTTCGCGGCTACGGGCGTCGCCCATTTTGTGAATAATCATGCCCTCGGTGAGCGTTTCGCGTACCGTCATTCGCACGTTGAGCGACGCATACGGGTCTTGGAAAACGACCTGCATTCGGCGACGAAGCGCGAGACGGTTGGTATCGGAAAGTGGTTTGCCCTCGAACGCCACGGTTCCCCCGGTAATGTCCAGCAGTCCGAGTAGCATTAGCCCAACGGTAGACTTGCCGGAGCCGGATTCGCCGACAAGGGCGAGCGTTTTGCCCGCGCCAATCTCGAACGACACATCGTCCACGGCGACTTTGACTTCCTTCGGCGCGAACAGCCCCCCGCGCACGGGAAACTCTTTACGCAGGTGGGATACGGAAACAACGGGAGCAGAATCGAACATCGTCATGGGAGCAGATCTTTCACGGAGATAATGGCATTCGGAGCGGCGAGCGGCGTCGCGGTATCGGCATCAGTCAGGATAATGGGGGCGGCATACCCGGTCGGCGAAGGGTTGCGGTACACGACCAATCGGCGGTTATCGGTATCTACCACCCAGTATTCGGGAACGCCGCTTTGTGCGTATTTGACCGCTTTTTCGCCGGTATCGTAAGCGAGAGTGGAGACCGAGACCTCGATTAGCAGACGCACTTCGGCGGATGTCGGTGTCGAGCCGTTCTGGTACACGGCGCGTTCCTGCGCGGTGACGGCAATATCCGGCTCCGGTTCGCCGTCGTTACTTAGCACCACCGGCATCTGGCAACGCAGATAGCCGTCGCCGAAAAGTCGCGCCATCAAAAATACGATTGCCATCACCAAACTGTCGTGCGGCTCTTTTTGCGGCATTTGCGCTAAAATATCTCCATTCAATAGTTCATAACGGGCGTCGTCAAGCAAACCGCTATCGGCGAGAAAATGATACTCGGAGCGGGTAAAGTGTTTGCGTTCCACTGGGGATAGTGTTGTAGGCATCGCGGTTTTCTCCTGCGCCTATTTTACCGTGCGTCGGCGGCGTTGGTATCGTCTTTCAGTGCGGTGGTCACGTCGCCGGTGATACCGGCTTCCTGCGCCGCCCGGAGATTCGGGCGACCGGGGATTTCCGGGTCGTATAGGTGGCAACGCACGGGGCGGTCGGCGTCGGGCGGGTGCAGTTTTGGCGCGATCGTTTCGCACGACTCCCACCGGAACGCGCACCGCTCGGCGAACCGGCAGGCTTTGGGCCAGTTGGTCGGGTCGGGGACAATGCCTTCGAGCGTCGCCAAATCCTGCCCGCGCCGGTTCCGCGCCGGAAGGCTGGCGAACAAGCCTTTCGTGTACGGGTGCTTCGGGTCGCGGTACAGTTCGGCGGTCGGCGCGGTCTCGACAATCTGCCCCGCATACATCACACAAACGTCGTCGGCAACCTCGGCGACAATCCCTAAATCATGAGTAATCAGAAGCACCGACATTCCCATTTCCTCTTGAATCTCCCGTATCAGGGAGAGAATCTGCGCTTGGACGGTGACATCCAGTGCCGTAGTCGGTTCGTCGGCAATCAGCAGTTTCGGGCGGTTGGCAAGCGCAATCGCAATCATAACGCGCTGGCGCATTCCGCCGGAAAGTTCGTGCGGATATTGCCGCAAGGTTTGCTCCGGCGTCGGCAGCCCGACGCGCTTCAGCAGGTCAATCGCCCGCCCCCGCGCTTCGCCCGCATTCGCGCCGTGAATCTCCATCGCCTCGGTAAGTTGGTAGCCAATCGTGAACGTCGGGTTTAGGCTCGTCATTGGCTCCTGAAAAATCATCGCAATATCTTTGCCGCGCACCTCGCGCATCTGCTCCCACGTCCGATCCAGCAGGTCTTTGCCCTCGAAAATTATCTTGCCCCCGGCGATATAGCCCGCCGGTTCGGGAACGAGTTGCAGAAGCGAAAGCGACGTGATGGACTTGCCGCAGCCGGACTCGCCGACGATAGCAAGCGTTTTGCCACGCGGAATATCGAATGACACGCCGTCCACGGCTTTGACTTCGCCGCGGGGCGTCTTAAAATAGGTGCGTAAGTTTTGTACGGATAAAAGGGGTTCGGACAAGGGTAGTTTTTCTTTTCGTGTTTTCTAAGTCTAAAGCGCGGCGAGGGTGGCAAACCCGCCGTCAATAAGGTGTGCGTGTAGATCGGAGCCGTACAGGAGGCGCATTCCGACAAGGGGCAAGCCTTCGACTTCCAAAACGGAAACGGTGACCAACTCGCCTTGCCACTCGACAACGGCTCGAAACCGACGCACCGAGCGCGGCGGCACTCCTGCAAGTTCAAACTCGACATCACCGGCGAATGGTAAGCCAAGCACTTCGACTGCCGATGTTGAAAGAGTTAGGTATCCCCCAAACCCGGTATTAAGCAAGCACCGAACCGTGTGCCTCTCCTCGGTATCGTCCAACACATCCAGCGTCACAATCAGTTCACGGTTCGCGCTCAGTTCGCCGACCAGTAGCATCACCAATTCTCCAATCGGCTGTCTTCGTCAGAAACTCCCATCGAGTACGCAGCCCGGAAACCGGCGCGAATCAAGAAAAGCGGTGCGTCCATGCCGAATCGCTCCTGTGCGCGGAGCGAACCGGCTAAATCGTCGTCGTCAATCTCAAACTCGCCATTATCGGTATTGACAGTCACAAACCTGCCTCGGTCGGCTTCGGTCAGTTGCGGACGAATCTGCT